>JBAQNS010000001.1:0-26600 GCA_049304015.1 Minisyncoccia bacterium
GAAGATAAAGATGATATGGTCGTCTACAATCATTGAATGTGCATCTGGATGAATAATGCCTAGAGGGATGTAGTAGAGGAGCATCATGAGAGCGCCCAGAGGTGCTGAATATTTAATTAGAGCTCCAAAAATGAGTGAGACCCCGAGTAGAGTGAGACCCCAAGCATTAATAAAATTTATATACGGCAGTACTGCAGGGGAAGCAAACCAAGTATAAAGTTCTGGTAACAATTTCGCCCCTCTTAGATATCCTTCTGCAGACCATGATGAATCAATAAGGTGAGAAAGTCCTGCATAGAACATGTACCACCCTAGTGAAATACGAAGCAAGAACAGAGTAACTTTTTGTGACATTAAATTAAATTTATTTATAAATATACAAATACAGTTTTAATTCTACAGTTGAAATGCGCTTCGGCATAGTGCTTTATTAGTTATCTATTTGACTTATTTATATATATCTGGTTATATAAATGAGGGCTAGTGCCCTTTTTCATTTCACGATCACACCTCGAGGTAGATCCAATGGCAGTACAAGCCCAACGCGCAGGTTCCGGGACCGCCCGTCAGGCCAAGCACACGAATGATATGCTGACTCTGAGCGATCATACGATGTGCTTCTCAGACCTCTTCACCCCCATCCTCACCCAGAAGGAGCGCAAGCGCAGGTTGAAGATCCTGAAGGAAACGTACAACCTCACCGAGAGGGAGTCGCGCCGTCTGTGCGGCACTCACGCGAAGGTCGACGGCCCCGGCGTCGTCAACTGTTTCTTGCGTGAGAGGCTGAAGGACAGGAAGGCTTGCTTCGATGAATACCTCGGCAAGTGCCACAGGCGTTTTCAGTCCTAACCGACTGACCACTACAGGCCCACCAATACTGGTTGGGCTTTTTTCTTTAATTTTATGCTAGGCTTTTAGTATGGTTTCATTCCACAGATGGGCGAAGACGTTTCTTTTCCTTTTGGTCTATATAATCTCGGGCTTTGCCTTAGTGCTTATTATTGATGGGCTAATTAGTGGGACAGAGCTCACCCCGTTTAATACAGCTATAGAAACAGCGGTTTTGGCTGTCCGAGTGCCTTGGCTAACGAATTTTATGGTTTGGATAACTAACATTGGCAGTCCGATGACTCTGACAGTGGCTACTATAATTTTGGTAATCACACTATTGTTAAAGGGTGAGACATATGACGCGCTTCTTTATATTGTTTCTATGAGTGTGGCTGTGGTTTCTCTTATAGTGATGAAAGACACCTTTCAAATGGCTCGTCCAGACGCTGTGATCATAGGGATATCTGGTTGGAGTTTCCCTTCAGGTCATGCAGCCGTGGCCACAACATTTTTTTTCACCACCGCTTATTCGTTTTATGACTGGGTAGAATCAATGTGGGGTAAAACTATTTTGGTAGTTGGATGTATTATTGGAGCAGCCCTTGTATCTTTTTCTAGAATCTATCTTGGAGCACATTGGTCACTAGACATTTTGGCCGGCTTTGCTTTAGGACTTATGGCGGTTAGCTTCTCAGCTCTTGTTTTCAATATTTTCCTTGAAGAAACTCGACCGAAGAGAAGAAAAGTATAATGTGTTAAAATGTCTTTATTAGTAATAATTCCCATAAATATATGGATAGTGATATAAATTTTGAACTAAAAAAACTTTTGAAATGGAGTAGAGTGGCTGTTTTCTTCCTTGCAATATTTCTTACTGGACAAGCATTAGTTACCTTTAAAGCGGTAGACAACACTAACCCTGCTTACAATTCAATCCAAGTGACAGGTAAGGGGGAAGCGGTCACCATTCCTGATATAGCAACATTTTCTTTCACTGTTTCTACTGACGCAAAGAATGTTGGTGATGCTCAAGCAACAGTGACTAAAAAAATGGATTCTATCCTCGCAGATTTGAAAGCGATGGGTATAGAAGACAAGGATATAAAAACAACCGATTATTCTGTTTGGCCAAAATACACCTATGTTCAAGCCGTTTGTGCAGATGGATATTGTCCCCCAGGTAGGCAGGTAGCAGATGGTTATACCGTCAATCATTCTATTTTGGTTAAAGTTAGAAAGACGGCTGATGCAGGCAAGGCTCTCGCCAGTGTGGGAGACAAGGGAGCAACGAATATTTCTGGACTAACATTCACTAATGATGATCCAGACAAAGTGATGAAAGAAGCCAAGGCGGAGGCAATAAAGGATGCGAAGAGTAAGGCAGAAGATTTGGCCAAGAGCCTCGGAGTAAGGTTGGTAAAAGTAGTTGGTTATTATGACAATAGTCAGGGAGGTTATCCAATTATGGCTGATAGTGCTGGTTTTAATGGAGTTAGTATGATGAAAGCTACAGCTCCTTCTGCTCCAACTGTCCCAACGGGGGAGAACAAAGTGACCGCGAACGTTACCGTCACCTATGAGATAAGGTAGTTAGCTTCATTTGACAGAGACACTACTCTTGTAGTAGTATTAAAGGACGCCACGGGGCGTTTTTTAATATAAAGCCCATGAATACATTCATCAATTATCTCAAGGATACACGCGGAGAACTCAAGCACGTTTCTTGGCCTACTCGTAGACAAGCGATTGGTTTCACTGTGATAGTTATCTTAGTTTCTATTTTCACTGCCTTTTTCCTTGGATTCTTCGACTATATCTTTTCTCTAATTATTCAGAAATTTGTTCTAATCTAAGCACTCATGTCCAAACAAAAAATTTCAGAAGGCAGACATTGGTACGTCATCCACACTTATGCTGGATATGAGAACGCCGTGCAGAGAAATTTAAAACAGCGTATTGAATCTCTAGGGATGGAAGACAAGATTTTTAACGTGATTGTCCCTACAGAGAAGAAGATAAAGATTAAAGGAAACAAGCGCGTAGAAGAAGAAGAGAAAATTTATCCAGGTTATATTCTCGTAGACATGATTGTGACCGATGATTCTTGGTACGTAGTGCGCAACACTCCCAGAGTGACCGGCTTCGTTGGTTCTGGAGTTTATCCTGTGCCTATAGATGAGAAGGAAGTAGAAATACTCTTTGCTCGTATGAATGATGGCAAGGTGATGCACACTATTAACCTCGTGCCTGATGATGCAGTGATGATTGTTGATGGTCCGTTTAAGGATCTTGAGGGTAAAGTGAGCGAAGTTGATGCAGAGAGGGGCAAGGTCAAGGTGCTCGTCTCTATGTTCGGCAGAGAGACCCCTGTTGAGCTCGACTTCTTGCAGATTAAGAAAATGTAAGGTAATCTAGCTTTCTAATACATATGGCAAAAAAAGTTACAAAAGTACTCAAATTACAGATCCCTGGAGGCAAAGCAGTGCCTGGTCAGGCTCTTGGACCTGTGCTCGGAGGTGCTGGGATTCAAATCGGTGAATTCGTGAAGCGTTTTAATGATGAGACCAAAGACAGAGTAGGAGACATCGTCCCTACAGTGGTTGAGATATACGATGACAGAACTTATAAGATGACTTATAAGACTGAACCAGCGGCTAACCTTATCCTAAAGGTTTTGGGCAAAGAAAGTGGTTCAGGCAAACCAAATACAGTTAAAATAGGCACTCTTACTCAAGCTCAGCTTAGCCAAATCGCAGAGAAGAAAATGTCTGACTTGAATGCGAACGATATGGAAGGGGCCAAGAAAATCATCGCCGGCACTGCTCGAAGCATGGGCGTGGATGTGAAGTAAACTAGTCAAAAATTTGAACACAAAAGCTCCATTTATGGAGCTTTTGTTTTTATAGTGAATGAGTAAAGTAAGACCAGGCATTGGTCTTTGTAACTTTCCCATGGAGGCTCTGTGGCACCAAATCTCAAGGGTGTTTTGGAAGGTGGTAGCGGTCTGGAAGGTAAGTACATTCCAGACTTCAACGACCTCGAAGTGATGGTCAGACTATTGCGAGAGTGCGGCTATAGAATCGTGCTCACGCAAGGGGTGTACGACATGTTCCATGTTGGACACAAGCGTTACCTCGAAGCAGCGAGCGAGCTTGCGGATGTTCTCATCGTTGGTGTTGACTCAGATGAGTTGACTCGCGAGACGAAGGGTCGAGTTGACCCGACGAGACCGTTCGACAAGTTCGAAGCTCGTATTGAGATCCTCTGTGCGATGTCGTTCGTGAGGATTGTCACCCGTCGTCACACGGATCAGCATACGGATGACCTCATCAAGTTGGTGAAGCCAGACGTGCTTGTCGTTTCCAAGACGACCAGCTCCTTTACTCCTGAGAAGATAAAGGAGTTGGAGGAATTTTGCGGCACGATTCACCACCTCGAAGCGAAGGCAGACCCGAGTACGACGAGTACCACAGCGAAGCTCAAGCGTTTGAGGGAAGAAGGTGCAGTAGAGCTTGGTAGACGGGTAGCTCTGGCTGTTCAGAAGGAGGTTGAGGCCTACATCGGAGGAAATGGCAAATGAGCCACAATCTCATTGCATACATTCCCACGCTCAACCGACGACACCTAGATTGGTTGGCGAGACATTCGAGCAGTGATCTCTTTCTCATACCAGAGAGCATTGCTTGCGAACTCTTGCCTCGACTCTCCCGTAACATGGCTGCCTTGCCGGTTGATATGGTGGTCAGATTTATCCGCTCAGAAAGGCTGGTTAAGCGGGTGAACGACTTTCATCCTGCGTTCGTCGATCCAAAACTCTCCCTTTACTTGGGGGAAAATTGGGTACTGCCGGACGAAGATGTTTCCCATCTTTTGGCAGAGAAGTATCTTCTGCCAGCCGGATGCAATGTGTCTTACGAGATGATTTGGGCACGTTGGGACATGACGGCAGTCAAACAGAATCAGCCAGTCATGCCCGATGTGGAAATTTCCACCGACGAGTTTGATGTGGAGTTTCTAAGAGAGATAGAAATGCTCTCTAGACGTGGTCCTGATTGGTGGAGACAAGTAGCTGCAGCAGCCATCAGTCGAGATGGCAGGGTGTTGGCCACTGCATGCAACACGCACATGCCGAACGAGTATGAGACCTACATCTTCGGTGATCCAAGCGTGAACCGCGATGCTGGAGAGAAAGGGAAGTCCTGTGTCATTCATGCAGAGGAGTCTGTGATTACTCTGTGTGCCAAACAAGGTCTAGCCCTTGATGGTGCTCGGATGTATGTGACCACCTTCCCATGCGAAGGGTGCGCCAGAGAGATCGTAGCCAGTGGAGTAGACACTGTATATTTCTCTGAAGGTTTCTCATCTCTGAACGCGGAAGAAGTTTTCAGGGTGGGTAAAGTGAAGATTGTTCAAGTGAGGGATAATCTCGTTTCTGCTTAGTCGCAGAACGAGGTTTTTTTATATAAAAAAACCCGACCTTATTTCAAAGTAGGGCTTGTATCAACTGCCGAGGTAAAATCTGATTGCTTCACCGGTGAGATCTTGCTTCGCTGCGATGTGTGCGTGGATGTGGCGTACAGTGCCACCAGTCCATATACACTCGCCGAAGCGCATGTAGAACCCGCCGCCGGGGATCTCGTATTTCGACGAAGCCCACCGGAGAATGGTGCCTAGTTCTTCGAACGCACCAGACGGCATCTTCTCTACGCCCTCTGCGTGTGTTTTCAGAAAGAGAACCAGATGAATCTTTGAGCCGGCGTATGGCCACATGTTCTCACTGACCACCCAGTAGTTACCTGTCCAGAGGATAGGCTTCTTGTGCCATCTGGCCAGATTCTCTGGGCAAAATGGGCAGACCCCAGCTTCGAGGATTTCTTTCATGGCCTTGATCTGCTCATCTGTGCGACAGTTTCGCATCTCGATGAATGGGCTCTGTGGTGAGATTCGTGGAATCCTCTCATACACTTCCCATGTGAAGGCGTATTCGTTGTCTTCATCCTGAGCATGTTCTTCGCTCGAGAGAAGTTTCCAGTCGCTCATGTCTAGTTCAGGAAAGAATACGTCACCCTCTACTTCTGCGTGTACACGAGTGACATAAAGTTCATCACAGTGGTCTAGAGCGACTTTATAAATCTTCGCTCCACCAATGACGAACATATCCTCGGTCTCTGCTCGATGGAGGATTTCTTTCCACCAAAGCACGAAGGTGACACCATCGAGTTTCGCATTCGGGTTTCTGGTGAGAACAATATTCTCACGACCAGGAAGTGGCCGAAAGCGATCTGGGAGAGACACAAAAGTGTTCGAGCCCATGACTACAGGACTTGAACCAGTGATATCTCTGAACCGACGACGGTCCGCAGGGAGATTGAAGGGCAAATCGTTGCCACGCCCAATCACCCCGTTTTCTGAAACTGCCACGATGATTTTGAGCATGGTTACTCCGTGACGGGGAACTTCATCCCTGGGAAGGGATTGTAGTCCGTGAGTTCAAAATGTTCCGGACGAAAAGCGAGAATGTCCTTCACCGACTTGTCGACAATTCGAAGAGTGGGGAAGGCTCGCGGACTTCTATCCAGAAGTATTTTGACTTGCTCCAGCTGGTTCTCGTAGATCTGGGCATCGAGGAAATAATGCACGTACTGATACGGCTCGACGCCGACTACTTGTGCGGCCATGAGGAGCAGTGTCGCATACTGAATGATGTTGGAAACCACTCCTACGGGCATGTCGGCAGAACGCTGCACATGTTGGAGAGTCATCTTGCCATCGATGATGGTGAACTTCAGGAAGTTGCCATGGCATGGAGCCACAACAACCTTACGCTTGAGTTCGCTGTGTCCCAGAGTCCCAAAAGGAATCCATGAAGTCACACAGTGTGTGCTCATGCTTGGTGACTCCTGCATACTGCGAACAACGTTCACGAACTGGTTGAAGGACTTACCATCAGGCATTGGGAACTTCCCATATGCTCCGCCGTAAGACGCCCAACCAAGGTCACCTTCTTCGAGGTCGAAGACGGCGCACTTGTCCTTGGTGGTCCATTGGTCCCACCAATTGCATCCGAACTCATGGAGTCCGGCGTTGGTGGTGACACCATTCATGAAAGCGACGAGTTCTGCGATGGCTACACGCCAGAACGGGATGTTCCTCTCCGTGAGGAGTGGGAAGCCGTTCGAGAGCTTGTAGACGAGAGGTGGGAGAAAGAGGTGAGTCTTCCTACCCATGCCATGTTGGAACGGGTGGACGACCACCTCTCCTTCGTTGTAAATCCTGCGCACAAGCTTCAAATACTGCTTATCAGGCTTGCGCTCTTCGAAAGGCAAATACTTGGGGTCCATGAGGATTCTCGGTTGATTTGTTGATGTGAAAGGGCGAACTCTGCCCACCATACTACTCATTTTATTAGAGCTGTCTAATAAGCAAATTCCTTAGTTTTTGCTATGATTGGAGCAATGAAGAAAACAATAGAAAAGCTAGTCAAAAAAGCCCTAGAAAGTGTTGGGGCAGGAGAAGTCAGGTTTACTGTAGAGCATCCAACCAATCTCGCTTTTGGTGATTATACAACCAATGCTGGCATTGTTTCCAAAAAGGCCAGTGAGCTTTTGGGGTATTTAGAGCAAAATAAACCAGTAGAAATAGAGAAGATAGAAATAAAATCTGGCTTCATAAATTTCCATTTGTCCAAAGAATTCTTTAAAGAGAGTATAGGTGAGATTGTAGAGAGGGGTAGTGATTTTGGGAAGAATGAAAGTATGAAAGGAGAGAAAGTTATGGTCGAGCACACTGATCCAAATCCTTTCAAGTCATTTCATATTGGTCACCTTATGCCTAATGTTGTTGGTTCAACTCTAGCTAATATCTTTGAATGGAACGGTGCCGAGGTGAAGCAAGCTTGCTATCAAGGAGATGTGGGGATTCATGTGGCCAAGGCAATTTGGGGGATGATACAAGGCTCAAATGAAGCGTATGTCTTCGGGAATAAAAAATTTGATGAAGATGAAAATGTGAAGAAGGAAATTCAGGAAATAAATAAAAAAATATATGATCGCTCTGATGAAACTATCAATAAACTTTATGATGAAGGTAGAAAAAAGAGTTTAGAATATTTTGATTCTTTATATAAAAGACTAGGTGCTCACTTCGATTATTTTTTCTTTGAATCAGAAGCAGCACCAAAGGGCAAGAAGCTTGTAGAAGAAAATATGGGCAAGGTTTTTGAACCGGGGGAGAACGGAGCGGTAGTCTTTCATGCTGAGAAATACGATGAATCTCTACACACTCGCGTTTTCATAAACTCTGAGGGTATCCCAACATATGAAGCTAAAGAGCTCGGTCTGGCTCCAATGAAGTTCCAGAAGTATCCATACACCAAATCAATTGTGGTGACAGGTAATGAGATTAATGCTTATTTTAAAGTTTTGCTCCAAGCTTTAAAACTAATTTCTTCAAACCTCGCAGACATTACCAAACACATTGGACACGGCATGCTTCGTCTAACTACTGGCAAGATGAGTTCGAGGACAGGTGATGTGATAGAAGCAGAAACTCTTATAAATGAAGTGAAGGAAAAAGTGAAAGGTGATGAAGCTGTGGCTATAGGTGCAATTAAATATATGATTCTCCGTCAATCAATAGGGAACGATATTATCTTTGATATAGAAAAATCAGTTTCTACAGAAGGAGATTCTGGAGTTTACCTTCAGTACGCTTACGCAAGGACTTGTTCGATTTTAGAGAAAGCAAATTCGAAAGGAGATGCAAAAGCAGAGAGAGAAAATATTCATGAAGTAGAAAAGCTTCTTTATAGATTTCCAGAAATAGTAGAACGTGCTTCAAATGAATTTGCTCCGAACCTCCTCACCACTTACCTCACAGAAATCGCAGGGAGCTTTAACAATCTTTATGCGAACGAACAAATTATTTCTGATGCTAAAGAATCTGCATACCTTATCGCCCTTACTCGTGCCTTCAATACAGTCATGAAAAACGGCCTAACTATTCTCGGTATTCCCGCTCCAGAAAGGATGTGATAAGATAAGCCCACAATGCCTGAAGATAAAGGGCTTACTCGTTCCCAAAGGGAGGAGAAGGTCCTCCAATTTTGGAAAGACAATCAAATATTTGAGAAAACTCTAAAGAAACCCGCAGATAAGGGTGATTTTGTGTTTTATGAAGGTCCCCCAACTGCGAACGGTAAACCAGGTATTCATCACGTCGAAGCACGCGCTTTCAAGGATGCCATCCCTAGATACAAAACCATGCAAGGTTTCTATGTTCGTAGAAAAGCTGGTTGGGACACCCATGGTCTGCCTGTAGAACTCGAAGTGGAGAAAAAATTGGGATTAAAGAGTAAAAAAGAAATCGAAGAATACGGAGTCGAGAAATTTAATGATGAGTGCAAAAAATCTGTTTGGACTTATGTAGATGAATGGAGAAAGTTTAGTGACCGCATGGGTTATTGGGCAGATTATGACAATGCTTATGTCACTTATCATAATCCTTTCATTGAATCTATTTGGACAATCCTTGCAGAAGTGGAAAAACAGAATTTACTTTATAAAGATTATAAAGTTGTACCTTGGTGCCCTAGGTGTGGGACCGGACTTTCAAGCCACGAACTCGCGCAGGGTTATAAGGATGTGAAGGATATCTCACTTTATGTGAAGTTCAAAATTGTCGGTTTCCCAAATGCTTATTTCCTCGCATGGACCACGACTCCTTGGACACTGCCCGGGAACATCGCTCTGGCTGTTGGAGAAAATATTGATTATGTAGAAGCCAAGGTAGGTGAAGAGATATATGTGTTGGCCAAAGAGAAGCTCTCACTCATAAAAGAATCATACGAAATACTCGCCGAACATAAGGGCAAGGAGATGGTTGGGATGGCATACGAACCTCTTTATCCATTTGCAAAGGAGATAGCAGAAGAAAGTGGTCAACACTCGGTGTTGGCCAACGCATTCAAAATTCATTCAGCGGACTTTGTCACCACTACAGACGGGACGGGGATTGTGCATACAGCGGTGATGTATGGTCAGGAAGATTTTGATTTAGGCAATAAAGTTGGATTACCAAAAGTTCACCTTGTTTCTCCAGATGGGACATTTATAAAAGGCACAGGCTGGCTCGAAAGTCGCTCGGTTGTAGATGAGACTCTGGCTGTAGATATTCTTAAAGACCTAAAAGAGAAAAATCTTTTGTTTGAGAAAGAGAATTATACTCACTCGTATCCATTTTGTTGGAGATGTGGGACGAGGTTGATTTATTATGCTCGTGATTCTTGGTACATCAGGATGTCCGATGTTAGGGATAAACTCGTCGCAGAAAATCAAAAGATAAATTGGGAACCAGACTATATAAAAGAAGGTCGTTTTGGAGAATGGCTCCGAGAGGTCAAGGATTGGGCTATAAGTCGAGAAAGATATTGGGGTACCCCACTTCCAATCTGGCAGACAGAAGACAAGAAAGAGAGAATAATTGTGGATTCTTTGGACACCATAAAAAAATACACCAAAAAGTCTGGGAACAAATATTTTGTGATGAGACACGGTCAAGCAGAATTTAATGTTTTAAATAGACTCAATAGCGATGTGAATACTAAAAATGAATTAACTAAAGAAGGTAGAGAAGTCGCTGCTAAATCTGCTCAGACACTAAAGGATCAAGGCATTACAAAAATTTTCTGTTCAGAATTACAGCGCACAATTCAAACTGCAGAGATAATTAAGGAAACTCTTGGTTTAGATGTTGATCTTGTACAAGATAAGCGCTTGAATGAGACAGGAATGGGAGAATTAGAAGGTCAGAGTAGAGACGAATATAAAAAATTTCCTACTCATACAAGATTTGACAATGCACCAAAGAACGCAGAAACATTGAATGATTTGAGAATTAGAATGGGAGAATTTTTGTATGAAGCAGAAAGCAAATATTCAAATGAAACTATATTAATTGTCTCTCATGGAGATCCATTGTGGATGATGATTGGTGTGGCAAATGGTTATGAACCAAAACAAATATTATCTATTGATATTGGCACTGGGTATCTAAATACAGGAGAAGTAGTCGCGTTGCCATTCACCCCACTTCCGCATAATAAATATTACGAACTTGATCTTCATAAACCATTCATAGATGAAGTTGTTTTAGAGAAGGATGGTAAGGAGTACAGGCGGGTGAAGGAAGTGATGGACGTTTGGTTTGATTCTGGTTCGATGCCATTCTCTCAAGATTCTGATGATAGGGAGAAAGCCGGGGATTATTCCAAAATTGCTTATCCTGCTGATTTTATCTCTGAAGCACTCGACCAAACACGAGGATGGTTCTATACCATGCATGCGATAGGGGTACTCATGGGTCGAGGAGCGGCTTTCAAAAATGTTATTTGTCTTGGATTACTTTTGGATAAGGATGGCAAGAAGATGAGTAAGACAACCGGCAATGTAGTGAATCCAATGGAAGCGATGGAGAAGCATGGTGCTGATGCTATTCGTTTTTGGATGTATTCAATAAATCAACCAGGGGATGCGAAGAATTATGATGATAAGACAGTTGATGAAGTGAACAAGCGTGTTTTCAATATGCTCGACAACATTTATTCTTTCTATGATTTGTTTAGGGATAAAAAATTAGAAACAAAAGAGCTAAAAACAGCTGAAGTTAGCCATATTTTGGATAAATGGATTTTGACTCGATTCGCAGAACTAACAAACATTATGACCGCAGAACTTGATGCTTATAATCTCATTGAACCTACACGGGCCTTTAGAGATTTTGTAGACGATCTTTCTACATGGTATCTCCGACGTTCAAGGGAGAGAATTAAGGATGGTGACATGGAAGCAAAGCAGACCCTGTATTTTGTTTTGAAGAATATTTCTAAACTTCTTGCACCATTTGCTCCGTTTATAGCTGAAGAGTTATATCAAAAACTCCGCACTGAAGTAGATGTAGAGAGTGTTCACTTAGAATCATGGCCTTCAGAAGATTCAATTTTGTCTCGCTTTACCCATCAAAATCCGATGGGCTCCGACACGAATCCAAAATTTGAATCTTCTTTGGTTTTAGAAAATATGAAATTGGTTAGAAATATTGTTTCAGAAGCATTAATGGCTCGGAATGAGGCACAGCAAAAAGTGCGTCAACCGTTGCAATTACTTAAAATTCAAGATAATAGATTGGAAAATAAAAAAGAGTATATTGAATTAATTAAAGATGAAGTGAATGTCAAAGAAATTTTATTTGATAAACAATTAGATAAAGGTTTTTGGCTCGATTTAGTCATTACTCCAGAGCTTGCAGAAGAAGGTAGAATGCGAGATGTCATTCGTATTATCCAAGATTTAAGGAAAGAAAAGAATTTAAAGCCGTCTGATGTGATGCCTTATGTTGTGCCCGAAGAAGAGAAAGATTTGTTTGAGAAGTTTAGAAAAGAGATTACTTCGGCTACAAATATTGAATTTTAATGTCTTATACCATCCATACGACTCCAGCACTTGTGCTCTCATCACAACCTTATAGAGAGGCAGATAGATTGTATTCACTCCTAACCAAAGAACTCGGTTTGATTAGAGCCAGCGCCCAAGGAGTGCGTAAGGAGCATTCCAAGCTACGTGGTTCACTCGAGCCCATCTCACTTTCAACTGTGTCATTTGTGAAGGGTAAAGAATTTTGGAGAATCACGAGCTCGAGCGTGGATGAAAATATTTCTATAAAATTAAGTAGGGATAAAAAACTTTTGAAAGCTATCTCACAAGCTCTGGCACTCTTAGAGAGAATGGTTCAAGGAGAAACTCCGCATGGAGAATTATTTGATGCTTTGGAGAAATTAATCAAAGACGCTGTGGTAGGAGGAGTGGGGGATACGAAAGAATTTGAGACCAAGCTCGTGGCCACCATCCTCGCAGATTTGGGATACTTGAATAAAACTGATTTAACACTAGGAACCAAAGAACTGATTAAAGCCATTAATCACGGTCTCGAAGCCAGCCAGCTTTCATAGAAATGTTATACTTTATTTATGGCAGAAGACTTTTCTAATGATAAAAACAAACCAGCGAGCAAATTGAGTGAGCTTAACCAGGCGCTCTATTCTCGCACCAAGTATCAGAACCCTAATATGAACCGCTCTACAGTAGAGCCCCTTGATTTACCAGCACTAGAGGCGGATTGGAAAACCAAAAGCATAGACGACATCATTAAAAGTGACAACAGGAAGCCTCCCACTCATCCAATCATGAAGAAACTATTTATTATAGCAGTCGTATTTTTTGTCCTCACTCTTGGCTTCACTGCTTATGTCTTTCTTGGTGGGTCGAATTTTATTTCTTCTAAGAATGTAGACATAACTATCCTCGGGCCAGTATCAGTTTCTGCTGGAGAGATTTTAAACATGAATGTGAACATAAAGAATAACAACAACGCCGACCTCACGAACACCAATCTCCTCATTGAATATCCTGACAGCACCCGTTCTCCTGATGATGCGAATACCACTTTAGTTAGGTCAAAAATCCCAATAGGGACCATTGCTTCAGGAGGGGAATACAACTATATAGCCAAAGCCATAATCCTTGGACAAAAAACAGACACCAAAGAAATAAAAGTCTCTATAGATTATGGAGTGAAGGGTTCAAACGCCACTTTCACCAAGGAGAAACTTTATGATGTTTCTATAGGTACATCTCCGGTCACTATGACAGTAGAAGAACCAGAAAGTGTTGTCTCTGGAGATAACTTTACCACTACTGTGACTATTGTTTCTAACTCAAGTGAAATACTCAAAAACGTTTTACTCAAAGGTGAGTATCCATATGGGTACAGTATGAAAGACTCAATCCCCAGGGCAGTACGCTCAGAGAATATTTGGGTCATAGGTGATATGGCTCCTGGGGACAAAAAGATAGTGAAGATAACAGGCATACTCTCTGGTGAAGATAAAGAAGAGAGGACTTTTAGATTTTATACTGGCATAGCTAGCACCAACGATAGTCAAAAATTTGATGCTACCCTGGCCCTCCAAAGCAATACTATAAGCATTAATCACTCATCCTTAGGTATGAAAATGTTTTTGAACGGGGATGAAGCTTCCACAATTGTTGCCCCAATCGGCAGGATAGTTGAAGGCAGAATAGATTATGTGAACAACTTACCTCAAAGTGTTATAAACGGTCGTATTCAGTTAAAATTGTCTGGGGCTTCTTTGGATAAATATTCAGTCGTCGCTCAAAATGGTGGCTTTTATAATTCTGCCCAAAACACCATCACTTGGGACAAAACAGGGACGAATGACCTTGGTGTTCTTACACCAGGAGCAACTGGGCAAGTTTCCTTTAGATTTTCTTCACTCACCACACTCTCAACTGGAAATAAAAATTCAGAAATTTCTTTGAATACTAATTTTGTGGCTGTTCCTCAAAATAATGACAACACTATAAATGCTGTAGCCAATGATTCCGGTTCAGTGAAGATTGCATCAGAGGTGAGCCTCACGGCTAAAGCACTATACTCTAGAGGACCATTTACAAATTCTGGGTTGACTCCACCAAAAGTGGAGAAGCCAACTACTTATACTGTTTCCATTATTTTAGGGAATACTCAAAACGATATTACTGACTCTGTAGTGATGGGGACTTTGGGGACAAATGTTACTTGGACAGGAGAGATTAGTCCAAACGGAGAAAATGTTATTTATGATGAGACTACAAATACCTTCAAGTGGAATGTGGGGACGCTTCCTTCTGGGGCCGGCTTCTCTACTGCGGGTAAGCAAATTTTCTTTAAGGTTAGCCTTACTCCGTCGATTGGTCAGATAAACACTGCTCCTATACTTGTTCAAAATATAAGTTTTAATGGGACAGACTCATTTACTAAAGAAGTGGTGAAAGTGAATGCGCCTCAAGTAACCACTCGCACAGACACTGATCCTAAATATGTCCAAGGCAATGATATGGTTGTTAAATAGTCTTTAAATATATAAGATACGATACATGGCAGATAAAAATCTAGACGTTTTGGAGAAAATAATCGGAGTTGCTAAAAGCAGAGGTTTTGTTTATCCAGGCTCACTTATCTACGGAGGCTTGGCTGGAAGCTTTGATTTTGGACCACTTGGTTTGAGGCTCAAAGAAAACATCACTAAGCTTTGGTGGCAGATGTTTATGAATGATAGAGAGGATATGTATGGGTTAGATAGCTCTATCATTATGAATCCAAAGGTTTGGGAAGCGTCTGGTCATGTCGCCGGCTTCACTGACCCACTCGAGAGTGGTGAACAATTCAATGTGATGTTCAAAACAAAAGTTGGTGCAGGGGAAAATGTCATAGAGAGTTACCTCAGACCAGAAACTGCTCAAGGTATGTTCGTGAATTTTAAAAATATTATTGACTCATTCCATCCAAAGCTTCCATTTGGTTTGGCTCAAATAGGTAAAGCTTTTAGAAACGAAATCGCTCCCAGAGAATGGCTTTTTAGAAAGAGAGAATTTGAACAGATGGAAGTAGAGTATTTTGTGAAGAAAGAAGAATGGGAGAAACATTTTGAAAACTGGAGACAAATAATGCAAAACTTTGCCAAGGCTTTGGGTCTAAATAAAGTTCATGAGCTTGAAGTGAAGGAGCCTGCGCATTATTCCAAGCGCACTATAGATTTTGAGTTTGATTATCCATTTGGTCGTAGAGAACTTTGGGGATTGGCTTATAGAACAGATTTTGATCTACAAGCACACACCACCACAAGTGGAGTTGATTTAACTTATTTTGATGAAGAGAACGGCGAGAGATTTATCCCTCATGTCATAGAACCGTCGCTCGGTGTAGACAGAACTATGCTTGCGGTACTTATTTCTGCATATACAGAAGATGAACTCGGGGGAGAGACAAGGAACTATTTCAAATTTCCCAAGGAGATTGCTCCTATTCGTGCAGCCGTCTTTCCACTCCTTAAAAATAAACCAGAGCTCGTGGCCAAGGCCAGAGAAGTCTATACGACGCTCAAAAAAGAAATTCCCAATGTGGTTTTTGATGACAACGGCAATATAGGCAAGAGATACAGAAGACAAGATGAGATAGGTACACCATTTTGCATCACCATCGACTTTGATACCCTTGGAGAAAATAAAGAATTATTGGACACAGTAACTCTCAGAGACAGAGATACAGGTGAACAAAAACGAGTGGCTATAAAAGATTTGAAGGATTCTATTTGACTTAAATATTAATAAGAGTAGGTTTGTTTTAGACAATTCATGGAGGTTTGATGTCAAAGACAAAGGTCGAACCGAAGGGCGAGCTCGATTTTCTTTTAGACGAGGTTTATCGTTGCAATGCAGAAAACCTCGCTCTCATCCAGATGACTACCAGGGGACCCCTTAGTGCTGGCCAACTGAGAGTGATGGAGATCAACAAAGATGCTTTACCTCGTTTGAAAGCAAGAATTGATGAACTAGGGTCACGCCAGCCGTGACCTTTTTCTTTTATATATTTTCTTGCTACACTTCTTCGCATGCAATACACAAAGACAACACTAAAAAATGGTTTAAGAGTTATCACTGTGCCGACTAAAGGTAATCCTTCAGTGACAGTGATGGTTATGGTAGAAGCAGGTTCAAATTATGAGACCAAAGAACAAAATGGCCTCTCTCACTTCCTTGAACATATGTGTTTCAAAGGAACTACGAAGAGACCAACGATTTTAGATATTTCTCTAGAGTTCGATAATATTGGAGCATATAACAATGCCTTTACTTCCAATGAATACACTGGCTATTATGCCAAGGCTGAAAAGAGACATTTCACCAAACTATTGGATATTATTTCAGACATGTACCTTGATCCTCTTTTCAAAAAAGAAGATATAGAAAAAGAGCGGGGAGTTATCCTACAGGAAATTAGTATGAATGAAGATAAACCAGACAGACAAGTTTGGTGGGCTTTGTACAAACTCATGTATGGTGAGACACCAGAAGGTAGGCCAGTCATAGGACCAAAAGAAAATATTAAAAAATTTACCAGAGAAGATTTTATTAATTATAGAAAGAAGCACTATGTTGCGGAAGGGACAATTGTTGTTGTCTCTGGAGATGTTAACCCAAAACTAGTAGAAAAATCAGTAGAGAAATATTTCTCCAATATTTCTACAGCCAAAAAAGCAAAGAAAGGAAAGATAAAAGAAGCACAGAAAACTCCCGCCATTTTGATTAAGGAGAAGGATACTGACCAAATACATATGGCTATTGCATTTAGAAGCTATAAAGTTAATGACAAAAGGACTCCAACACTAGCTGTGCTTGCGCAGGTACTTGGAGGAGGTTTCTCATCAAGACTTTATAGGAAAATTAGAACAGAAATGGGCGCTTGTTACTACATAATAAGCTTCAATGACCCTTTTACTGATCATGGTATGGCGGGTATAGTCACAGGAATAGAAAAAAGCAGAATCAATGAAGTTATCAAAGCTATTCTCAATGAATTTAAACTTTTGACTACAGAAACTATTTCAGAAAAGGAACTTCAAAAAACCAAGGACTATATGATTGGTCATCTTTATATGGGCTTGGAGACTACGGATTCATTAGCAACCTTTTATGCCACAGAAGAAGCCACAGCAGGTAAGGTGAAGACATTAAAGGAAATGGAAAATGAAATAAGGAAAGTCACGGTCAAAGATATACAAAAAGTTGCTAAAGAATTATTCAAGAACGAAACATTAAATTTGGCTGTTGTGGGTAAGGGTTTAGATAAGAAATCACTTCAAAAAATCCTCAAAATCTAAATTTGTGCTAGGTTTTTCAAGAGGCTTTTAGGGTGTTATGATGGTCGTATGCCTGACCATATACATAAGCAAGAGACAGAATTGTCCATAACTACAGGAAGCTGGGTTAGAGGAGTTTTGGTTATTGTCGCCTTTATCGCTTTGTTTTTGATTAAAGACCTCCTTTTGATATTTTTGACTTCTATAGTCATCGCTTCTGCGATTGAACCTGTAGCAGCCTGGGCCAAGAGAAGGAGGATCCCTAGAGTACCTACAATTCTTGTTATTTATGTTTCTACTGCCATTATTTTCGCAGGAATGTTTTATTTCCTTTTCCTTCCACTACTCGGAGAACTTTCTGGATTTATAAAATCTTTCCCAGAATATTCTAATACTTTGGCCAATGACCCAATGTTCCTAAACGCGTTTGGGACATCCAGTCTCTTTAGTAATGTGGCGAACAGTATTTCTGTCCCTGATTTAGTTGGACATGTAAACACCTTCGTAGAATCTTTCTCCAAAGGAGCATTTTCTAGTGCATCATTCATTTTTGGAGGCTTCTTTAGTTTTATAATCATTATTATTCTTTCTTTCTACCTTGCAGTTCAGGAAGATGGAGTAGGGAAGTTTCTAAAGGTTGTTACTCCATGGAAACAAGAAAAATATATTATGAATTTGTGGAGAAGATCTCAGACTAAGATTGGTCTTTGGATGCAAGGACAGGTTATACTGGCTGTCATTATCGCCGTACTCGTCTATTTAGGCCTACTTTTGATTGGAGTTGAACATGCTCTGCTCTTAGCCACTGCAGCTGGTTTACTTGAGATTATCCCTCTGTTTGGACCTATTATTGCAGCTATTCCTGCAGTCCTCATTGCCTTCTCTGGAGGTATGACCCAAGCCTTAGTAGTGGCTGGATTGTTCTTAATTGTTCACCAATTTGAGAATCAACTCATTTATCCGTTGGTGGTGAAGAAAGTTGTAGGTGTACCTCCGATGGTTTCTATAGTGGCACTTTTGGTTGGAGGTGCACTTGGAGGATTCCTAGGGATTGTTATCTCTGTGCCTATGGCCACTATTATCATGGAGTACTTTGCAGACCTTGAGGAAGATAAAAAGATTATGAATGAAGCTTTTGGTAAAATTAACTAACGGGATGAGTGAAAATAAAAATTTCTACATAACTACGACTCTGCCGTATGTGAACGCGGACCCACATATTGGTTTTGCCATGGAGATTATTCGTGCTGATGTTGTGGCTAGATGGAAGAAACTTTTAGGTCATGAAGTATTTTTTAATACAGGCACAGATGAACACGGTCAAAAGATTTATGAAAAGGCCGCCGAGGCTGGTGCGGATACTCAAAAATATGTTGATGGCTTCGCAGAAAGTTTTAAAAAACTAATTCCTTTGCTTAATATTAGTTCTGATGTGCATTTTATCAGGACAACAGATGAGCATCATACAAAGTCGGCTCAAGAATTTTGGAAGAAGTGTGAGTCAAATGGAGATATTTATAAAAAGAATTACACGATTAAATATTGTGTCGGTTGCGAGCTTGAGAAAACTGATTCAGAGATAGAGAATGGACATTGTATTATTCATCCGCACCTAGAACTTGAAGTTAGAGAAGAAGAAAACTATTTTTTTAGATTTTCAAAATATCAAAAAACACTTTTGGATTTATACAAAAATAATCCAAACTTTGTAGTGCCGGACTTTAGATTTAATGAGATAAAGTCTTTTGTAGAAAGGGGACTCGAAGATTTTTCCATCTCTCGTCTGAAGTCCAAGATGAGTTGGGGTGTGCCTGTACCTGGAGACGAAGAACATGTGATGTATGTTTGGTTTGATGCTTTGGTGAACTACGTCTCAACTCTTGGTTGGCCAGAAGATGAAGAAACATTTAATAAATTTTGGAAAGAAGGTAACCCAACTCAATATGCAGGCAAGGATAACCTTCGTCAGCAGAGTGCTATGTGGCAGGCGATGCTCCTCTCTGCGGGCCTACCAACTTCTCACCAAATAGTCATAAACGGCTTTATACAAGGCGCTAATGGTCAAAAGATGTCCAAGTCCTTGGGTAATGTTATCAGTCCAACAGAAGTAGTGGAGAGGTATGGGGCCGAGGCACTGCGCTACTTTGTCTGCAGAGAACTTTCTACCTTCGAGGATTCAGATTTCACTTGGGAAAGATTTAATGAAGCGTATAATGCTGGTCTTGCGAATGGGATAGGGAATCTAACTTCCAGGATTTTAACCATGTCTGAGAAACATTTAGACACTCCAATTGTTCAACACTCGGTGTTGAACATTGATGACGAATTAGAAAAATTTGAAATAGCTAAAGCAATGAACATTATTTGGGAAATGATTGGAGAATTGGATAAAAAGATACAAGGAACAGAACCATTTAAATTAGTGAAAACAGATCCGGATAAAGCCAAAGAAATAATTTCTGAATTAGTTAGTGGTCTAGGTGGTGTAGCAGATGCTCTTACATCATTTATGCCAGAGACAGCAGAGAAAATAAAAATTGCTATTAAGGAAAATAAAAAGCCAACTGAGCCTTTATTTCTTCGCAAAGATGCCTAAGTATTTTGATATTCATTCTCATTTAAATTTTCATGAGTTTGACTCAGATCGTGAGGCTGTGATGGAGCGTTTGGTTCTCAGTGAGACAAGCACGATAGTGGTGGGAACAGATTTTGAATCTTCTAAATGGGCTGTAGAGATTGCAGAGAAATACGAAAATATTTATGCCTGCATTGGTGTGCACCCCGTAGATGATCCAACAAGAATCTTTGATAAAAAATTATTTAGTGGTTTAATCAAACATCCAAAGGTTGTGGCAGTAGGGGAATGTGGCCTAGACTTTTTTCATAGTAAAAAGGAAATAGATTTTGAAAGGCAGAAAAAAGAATTTTTGAAACATATAGAATTTGCTCTAGAATATGATAAGCCAATCATGGTTCATTCTCGTGATGCTTATTTGGAATTATTGGAAATACTTGAACCTTTAAAAAGAGAACATGGAGAAAAGCTTCGAGGAGACATACACTTCTTCGCTGGCAGTTTGGAGATAGCCAAAAGGTTTTGGGATATAGGCTTCACCACTTCTTTCACTGGAGTCATAACTTTTGCTCGCAATTATGATGAAGTTATAAAAAATGCACCATTAGATATGATTATGTCTGAGACAGACGCGCCCTTTGTGGCTCCAGCGCCCTATAGAGGCAAGAGAAATGAGCCAAGCTTTGTTCAGGAAGTGGTCAAAAAGATAGCCGAAATCCGCGGAGAAGACCTTGAAACGGTCCAGAAAGCCCTAGTAGAAAATGCTTGTAGAGCCTTTAGAATCGTGGTAAAGTAGCCGAACCTCTTCTGTACCCCGTTGTTTAGCTCCGGGGCTGAGGTTTATAAGTTAATTAATAAAAACCCGTGTCCACTACAGAAGACCACAAGGATGCCGAAGTTACACAAGTGTACGAACTAGGATACCTAGTTTTACCTAGCGTGACCGAAGACAATATCCCTAAAGTGGTCTCAAATCTTGTTTCTATTGTTGAAAAATCAGGCGGTAAGCCATTAGACTCCGAAGATCCATATTTGGAAGACCTCGCATATGCGATGTCCAAGACTATTGGTGCAAGGAAGTATGTGGTGAATGACGCTTATGTTGGTTGGATGAAGTTTGAAATCGCTTCAAGTGAAGTAGAACAAATTAAAATCGCTGTAGAGAAAGTAGAAGAAATCCTTCGAACTCTACTTATAAAAGTTCCTAGAGAGACAACCTTTACCTTTGCTGCAGCGAGAAAGGCTCGTGCAGAAAAGGAGCTTGCTCTAGAGAATCCTATAGTTGAAGTTCAAGAGGAAGCTCTTGAGGCTATAGAGAAACCAGCTGAAGAAGTTGTTGTAGAGGATGTGGTAGTATAATCGTATTAGATTAACCACACACAAATGTATTACAACAAGGCAATAATCATAGGGAACCTTACTCGAGATCCAGAGCTTAAATCTCTACCCTCAGGTATTCAGGTATGCAGTATGTCGCTCGCGACAAATCGTGTTTGGAAGGATAAGAATGGTGCCAAGCAAGAATCAGTTGATTATCATAATGTAGTAGTTTTCGGACGACAAGCAGAGACCGCCGCACAGTTCCTTAGAAAGGGTGCGAGCGCCATGGTTGAAGGCCGAATGCAGACTCGTAGTTGGGACAGCCCAGACGGCAAGAAGAACTACAGGACAGAGATTGTGGCTGATCGTGTGCAGTTTGGTCCTCGTGCTGGTGGAGCACCCACAAGTGCACCCGCTGCCGCAGCTCCAAAAGGCGCCGAACAAACTCCTCCTCCAATAGACACCATCGAATATCCAGAAGAAGACATTAACCCAGAAGATATACCTTTCTAAAAATTAAATTAATAACAAAATGAAAAAGCAGGATTACTTCAAAGAACATCATATAGATTACGTCGACTACAAAGATGTAGATACACTCAAGAAATTTTTGACTCCACACGCTCGTATCCAAGCCAAGCGTCGTTCAGGCGTAAGTGCGAAGAGTCAGCGAGCCGTCTCCATGGCCATCAAGCGTGCGAGATTCATGGGATTTCTACCTTATATAACTAGATAACAAAAAGGCAATTTTTTTTGCACGGATAATTTTCTGTTGAAAATTTCCTCGAGCTTGCGCCGTCGCGCTCGCTAGGCACAAAATTGCCTTTTTTGTTGTAGAAAAGAGTATAATTTTCTTATGAAAGTGCCTTATTCTATCCAAGGATTAATATTCGCTCCTGTACTAATAGGTTTAGTTTTTCTTCTAAAGATTACTTGCCCAGTCGGAGCTGGGCAGGGGTGCTTTGCGGATAATTTCCTCACTCCTGTCTTCATGCCTATCAAATTTTTTTATAGAGCCTTTCAGGGCCATGAATCATACCTCGCTCTACACGAGCCATTCTTTATCCTTGGCTATTGGGCTATTGTGGGGTTAGTTGTGGGTCTCTGTGTAGATTTATTTAGAAACTGTTCCCGTTGATTCTGTCTGTATATTCTCCTGTTTCTGTGTTGATGCGGATGATATCGCCTTCTTTAATAAACATTGGAGTTTGGATTTCGGCGCCCGTCTCTACCTTCACCATCTTTGAACCACCTTGGGCGGTGTTGCCTTTGACTGCTGGATGAGCTTCTATAACTTTGAGGTCCATCTTGATAGGGAGCTTGAGCCCAATAATCTTTCCTTCTTCACTTTTACCATCATCAAATATCATCGCATCTACGACGATGTTGGCTTTGAGAAATTTACCTGCATCTCCGACCATCACAGCAGGGAGCTCAAATCTCTTAGAAGGGTCTTTCACTTCACAGAACCAGTATTCGCCCTTGTTCATATAAAGATATTTAACTTCACGTTTAGAGATATCTGCCTCATAGACTTTGTCTGAGACGTGGAATGAGTGTTCGACAATTCGCCCAGTGAGGAGACTGCGCATTTTAGTCGCGTTCACAGGCTTGCGCTGTTGTTTACGAAAGACGTGTGAGTCTAGTACTTCATAAGGTTCTCCTTCGAAGACTACATATTTGTGTTCGGTAATTTCGTTGTATTCGAGCATAGAGCATCATTATACACATTAAATCAATTCTGAAAACCACCCAATAATTTTCTGGGGAAAATTTTGGTCGAACTCGGTCCGACGACCTCCATTAGGCTTTTCAGAACTAATTTAATGCTTCTCTATTCCTCTTTAAGTTTCTTTCTAATTTCTTTGAGGATTTGGTCTGTGACTTTTTTATTTTCTTTTAGAAACTGTCGAGTAGCATCATAACCTCGGCCAAGTTTTTCTTCCTCTCCACCTTCTGGGGAGTAGGAGTATGAATTACCAGTCTTTTTTATAAAACCCATTTTTTCACCAAGAGCGATGATTTCACCTTCGCGGCTAATACCTTCGTTGTACATAAGGTCGAATTCAGTTTGCTTGAACGGAGCAGCCACTTTATTCTTCACTACCTTCACTCTGATTCGGCCACCCATTATTTCTTCACCTTTTTTGATTTGTGCAATTCTCCTTATATCAATACGTACAGATGTATAGAATTTGAGAGCCTTGCCTCCTGGGGTAGTCTCTGGATTACCAAACATCACACCTATCTGCATTCTGATTTGATTGATGAAAATAACTATCGTCTTTGACTTGGCTACTATGGCTGTGAGTTTTCTTAGAGCTTGGCTCATAAGACGAGCTTGTTTACCAACGTGGTATGCACCCATATCTCCTTCGATTTCATCCTTTGGGGTGAGAGCGGCCACAGAGTCTATAACTATCACATCCATCTTGCCTGAACGGACAAGTGATTCAACAATTTCCAGAGCCTGCTCACCTGTATCAGGTTGAGAGATAAGGAGTTCATTTATCTTTACTCCAAGTTTCTTAGAATATTCTGGATCCATTGCGTGTTCAGCGTCGATAAAAGCGCAAATACCACCAAGCTTCTGAGCCTCTGCTATCACATGGAGAGATAAGGTGGTTTTACCAGAAGATTCTGGGCCAAAGATTTCAACTATTCTCCCACGAGGAAGACCTCCTACACCGAGAGCGGCGTCGAGTCCTATAGAACCAGTAGAGATAGCGTCTATATCCACACGAGGTTTGGCCCCAAGCATCATGATTGAATCTTCACCGAATTTCATTTTTATAGCATCGAGGGTAGAATCAATATTTCTAGACTCATCTCTATGACCCATTTCTTTAAGGGCTTTTGGTGTTTTTTTAGGTTTCATCTGGTTTTAGTAAATTAATCGAACCTATCTATTATAGACGATTCTTAAAGTTTTTTCTGTGGCTCTATTAAAGCGATCTTTGGCCCACAATTTGATAAAATTCATGCCATCTTGAGCAATAATCTTCTCATTGAAATTACCTTTTTCATCTACGAATATTGGTCGGTCATCCAAGGTGATGTAGGCGATGTTCTCTGCGTGACCAGTGACTAGGATGGTAGAGGAGGCGATCACCTCATTATTTTTAGGTGTATAGATAGAGATGCGTGGACCAAAAATAACAAACCTTGCTTGAAAAATAATATAAAGAAAGATAACTAAAAGAACAGTATATAGCGCCACTAGTTTAGGATTAACTTGGAGTTTTATCATAGAACCTCTTCTTCTTCAGCAAAACCTGCAGAATTGTTTGTAGCACCTATAACATCTCGAGGTTTGGCTCCAGAGCCTGGCCCAACCACTCCACGTTCTTCTAGTATATCTATGAGTCGAGCGGCTCGTGCATAACCAATACGAAGCTTGCGTTGAAGGAACGAAGTAGAAGCTTTGCCTGCACCTACCACAATCTCTCGAGCTTCTTCGTATAACTCATCATCATCTGCACCCATGTCATCATCACCCACAGAAGCAGAGAAAATAGAGTTGTCATTTTTTTCATTAGTAAAGTCTATTTGTGTTCCCAAATCATCTATATAAGTATCTACGAGATATTTGACCACTTTCTTTACTTCAGATTCAGAAATATAGGCCGATTGAATACGTTCTGGTTTGCTCATCTCACCACCTGCATAAAGCATATCTCCAGCACCAAGGAGTTTCTCTGCTCCAGCCATATCTATAATCGTGCGTGAATCAATTTGAGATGATACTTGGAGAGCAATACGAGCGGGGATATTGGCTTTGATGAGACCGGTGATAACGTTTACTGATGGACGTTGAGTCGAAAGTATGAGGTGTATACCAACCGCACGAGACATTTGAGCCAAACGTACAATGGCTGACTCAAGTTCTCTTGGATAGGCAGACATAAGATCGGCTAACTCATCAATGATAATAACTATGAAAGGCATTGGATCTGGACCATCCTCATCTTCTTTTTGTTTTTTGGTAGTGCCTGCCACAACTGTTTTATGATACGAATCTATATCTCGAACAGAGTTTTTTTCAAGGATATCGTATCTACGTTCCATTTCTTTGGCTGACCATTTTAAGGCAAGGATAGCTTTCTTAGCATCAGTGATAACAGGAGTGAGGAGATGGGGGATTTTGTTGTAGAGAGTAAGTTCAACACGCTTTGGGTCAATCATGATGAATTTGAGGTTCTCTGGTGGGTTGCGGAAAAGTAGTGAGTTAACAATCGCATGAATAGTGACAGATTTACCTGAACCAGTAGCACCGGCGACTAGGCAGTGAGGCATTTTACCCATATTGGCAAAATGTGTTTCTCCAGAGACATCACGACCAAGAGCAACCAAAAGTGGTTTATCAGATTCCGCATAACCTGGTTCAGAGAGTAGGGAACCAAGACCTATGGTGGCCTTTGATGTGTTAGGCACTTCTATCCCAACTAGAGACTTGCCAGGGATAGGTGCTTCGATTCTTACTGGGTGAGCTGCAAGGGCGAGTTCAAGGTTATTCTGGAGTCCGAGGATTTTTGAAAGCTTCACTCCTTCTGCGGGTTTCAAGGCATAGCGAGTAACAGATGGCCCGATAGAAATCTCATCCATCTCGACGATGATGCCAAAGTTTTGGAGAGTTCTCTTTATTTGATTGGCGTTAGCTTTAATGTCTCCAACACCGGGTTTACCTCTATCCTTCTCAAGGAGAGATAGTGGGGGAGGAGTCCAAACTCTGCCTAAACGTCTTGTGACTGTAGGGACAAAGCCTTCACTTTCATCCTGGCTTAATAACTTTTTAAGTGCGCTTGGTGATTCTTTTGGCTTTTGTTCACCAACTTCCTTTTTCATTTCTTCAACTGCTTTGTCCACCTTAGCATTTTCAGCTTGAGCCATCTCCATAGAAGCATCTTTCTTTTTGAAAATTTTATAAAAGATAGATAAGAAATTAATCTTAATAGAAGTATCGAAAACAACAAGAATAGCGATGATAATAAGTGCCACTAGAATAATGGCTGAAAGGTAAACATCAAATAATGAAAGTAATGGGCCTGAGATGAAGCCTCCTACAAGACCTCCTTTCCTAAAAAGTAAATCAGTTAAGCCGAGTGATGCGATGAAGAACAA
>JBAQNS010000002.1:0-22811 GCA_049304015.1 Minisyncoccia bacterium
TTGTCTATATCTCTTTGGTCCATATCATAAAAGTTCAATTTGTTGTCGTGGAGATAGGTGGCAAGTTTGGTACCTACAAAACGCCAGTGCCATGGTTCATATACAAAGTAAGCATTACCCTTTGGATACGAGAGTATGAAGCCGTATCTATAAGCATTAGACATCAACCACTCATATGCTTGGGTGCCATCAAAACCATCAAGTTGTCCTCCGAGTCCAGAAGTGATGAAGTCCATAGTGGTACCTATTTGGTGTTCTGAATATCCTTGGTCAGCAGAGAATGAGTTGGCTGTGCCTGCTCCATAGACAACTGAATAAACTGATTTGAGTGTTTGTTGTTCAGCGAATGAACGATAGGCTGACTTCGCATAAAGATTCACTCCACTGCTTTTGGCTGAATCAAAAAGGTTTTTTAGAAATGGCCATGCTTCTGTGAGGAATTGCTCTGGACGCTTCTCACTGTATAAATATTCGGTTGGAATGTTGGTCAAATGTGCTGGAGTATAGTTCTCATTCATAAAATACACTTTTGAATATTTCTTTAGAAGTTCTGGATCTGTTTGGGAAAGTTTCTGCAGAGTGCCTACAGTTTGTTCTACTCCACCTACTTGGTTCTTCACCGTATCTATATTTTGCTGTGCACTGGTGAGGGTGTTATAAAAACCAGCATTTTGGTCATTCAAGCTTTTTAGATTTTGAGAAAGAAGATCAGTAGTTTTAGACAACTGGGCAGTGGTAGAAGCGAGCTCGGTGTTTAAATAATTCACATTATTCGTAAGGACAGAAATTTTCTTGTATTCATATGCACCAAAACTACCCAGCATCACAAACACAACCAACGCTGGGAGAATATTGTGCCAAAAAGTATTGTTCTTTAGATTTTCGATAGCTAAATTATACCTAATTTTATGTAGATTAGCTCTCTTTGAAGAAACGAATCACAAAATAGATGGCAGTGACCACAAACAATGTCCACCAGAGCCACATAAAACCAACCAAAAAATCAAAATAATATAGGCCTAGTAAAATACCTAGAGAAAGCAAACAAATCTTAATCAAAGAAACCTCCCACCACTTAAACGTCCAATCTCTTAAAATTTTCATGTATTTAAGATATTTTATTAATAACTATATTATACACCCGATATTGAACGCTTTCTGTCTAGCAAAAACAATACTTTTCTGATAAGTTAAAGCCTATTGGGGGATCGTCTAATGGTAGGACAGGAGCCTTTGAAGCTTCTAATCTTGGTCCGATTCCAAGTCCCCCAGCCAACTTGACATAGCTAAAATAATTAGTTAGAATTTTTCTGGACAACTCGATCATGATCACCGGCACCGCATAACTCTAAAGGAGTTAGTATATGCCAAACATCGAATATAAGATAATTACCGACCCGTGCCAGAGTGGCAATTCTGTAAAGGGTTGGAAGTATCATCCCTCGACCCTTTCTGGACTTGCAATACTGGTCAATGACGCAATTCGTGAGGGTTGGGAACCGCTTGGTGCTCCTGTAGCAGATAAGGTTAGAGCTTACTATGATACTAGTTTGTCTGCAGAAGAAGATTCTGGATCAATGATAAACGAATGGTCCCAGGCCATGATCAGGCGTAAGCAATGACAAACTACTCAAATGTTACCAGATTTATTGAGTAGTTTTTTCTTTTATAATAGTTCCAACTTCATACCACACCCTCAGCTCGTAAAATTGGAGTATTCTGATAGGATTTATGCATGTATCAATTAATTGAACTGTATAAACATTGGAAATTTAAGAATACTTTTTTCTTGATTGTTAGTTTGTTTGTATTTTTTTATTTTGCTGACACTGCATTTGTAAAAAATATAATTAGTAGCGTAGGAGATCTTGGGTACATAGGAGCATTTATTACTGGAATATTTTTCGTATCTACATTTACAGTAGCCCCAGCTAGTGTGGTTTTATTTTATTTAGTTAAAGACCTTTCACCTATTGAAGTTGCCATGTTTGCAGGCCTAGGAAGCGTCCTTGGGGATTATATTATTTTCCGCTTTTTAAAAGATCGTATTTTTGAAGAACTGAGCCCGGTGTTTATGAGATTGGGAGGTTTTCGTTTATCACATCTTCTTTTGACACCATATTTCGCTTGGTTTGCTCCGGTCCTGGGCGCCATAATTATCGCCTCACCACTTCCTGATGAAATAGGTATAACATTGCTAGGCATATCGAAACTTAAAAACTGGCAGTTTCTTGTTCTTTCTTTAGTATTGAATTCACTAGGTATACTGCTTATTATCTCCCTCGCAGGGACGATATAATAGTTCCAACTTTGTACCACACCCCCAGCAACACACATTCTTTGTTGAACAATAAAACCATATTGCTATATAATATAATTCATTAGCTATTTGAATTTATTTAAAAATTTATATGAAAAACACCATTATAGGCATCGTGGTAATAGTAGTGATTGTAGGGATAATTTATTTAATTTCTCCAAAGACTCAAACAGTACCAACAACAGCTCCTGAGGTAACAACTCAAACAGCTCAAGCCGCCTCAGCTCAAGTACCAAAAACTGTTCAAGTGGAAATAAAAAATATGTCTTTTATTCCTTCAACTATTAAAATCAATCCAGGAGACACAATTATGTGGACAAACAACGACGAAACTGCTCATTCTATAGTGTTTGATGATAAGAATTTAATGAAATCCAAAACACTTCAAAAGGGAGATACTTTTGGCTTTGCTTATGCTACCCCAGGGACACTCACATATCACTGCGGAATTCATTCTTCAATGAAAGGCTCTATTGTGGTCAGCAAATAGCTTTACTTAACAACATCTGCTAGTGCCAACTCTAGTGCCAATTCTGGTATGCTCGTTCGCCCAGAATCTTCATAAGCAGTGATAAATCTCACCAACACATCTCCGGTCAGATTCTTGCCTGCCTTACCTGCAAGTTCAGATAGAAATTTATAATCATCTTCTCCAACTTCACTGTTTATATATGTGTCCATGCCTGCTTTTAGTCTGAGCAAGAAAAGGAAACGTAGCCTCTCAAGTATTAGTTTAGTGAACAATTTCATATCTGCTCCTGCACCGCTGGCTTCCCTAATGGCTTTTAAACCTTGTTCCAAATTCCCCAGAACAATTGATTCTAGGATAGCCTTCACTAATTCTGACTTTGGTGCACCAGTGACTGCTTCAATCTCTTCTCTAGTAATTTTTTTATCTTTGGTTGAGGATAAAACCTTCTCGAGTATCCCATGTGTATCTCTAAATGAACCATCTCCAAGGATAGAGACAAGTTCTGCTGCCGCTACATCCAAACTAAATCCCTCGAGTTTTGAAATATTTTGGGCGAATTCCTTGAGCATCTTCTGATTCGGTGCTTTGAAAACAAACGTCTGACACCTTGAGACCACTGTCTCTGGCACTTTCTCTAACTCTGTGGTGGCCATAATAAAGATAACGTGAGAAGGAGGTTCTTCTAAAGTTTTAAGAAAAGCGTTCCAAGCATCTTTGGTGAGCATGTGCACTTCGTCCAAAATATAAACTTTGTATTTGGATTCAAAAGGTAGAGTCGAGACAGAATCACGAATAGCACGTACTTCGTCTATACCTCGATTAGATGCTGCATCGAGTTCATATAGATCATTTGTGCTAGTACCCAATTCTCGTGCAAGGATACGGGCTACAGACGTCTTACCGGTGCCTCTAGGGCCAGAGAAGAGATAAGCATGAGAGATGTTACCCTGTTTTACCGCTCCTTCGAGTACCTTGACCACCTGGTCCTCACCTATGACATCCTTGAAGGTTTGGGGTCGATATTTGCGATATAACACTTGAGAATTTTTGACCTCTTTTTTCATACAGACAGTATAACAACAAAAACGACTTCACTAAAATAGGTTTATTTTTGGGTTAAATTTGATACTATTAGCAAATGCAAGAAATAGAAAAAATAAGACACTCCTTAGCCCATTTACTCGCTGCAGCAGTATTAGAGCTTTATCCAGACACCCTAAACACCATTGGACCAGCTATAGACAATGGTTTCTACTATGACTTTGAATTCTCTGCCCCACTCCCAGAGAGTGCTCTAAAGGAAATAGAGAAGAAAATGAAAAAGCTCTCCAATACATGGGAAAGCTTTGAGAAGAAGGACGTGTCAGAGGCTGAGGCCAAGGAAGTTTTCAAAGGAAATCCATATAAACTTGAACTTATAGATGAGATTATTTCTAAAGGTGAGAAGCTCACACTTTATACCTCAGGCAAATTCACTGACCTCTGTCGTGGAGGACACGTAGAAAGTATGAAAGATGTTTCTATGGATGCCTTCAAACTCACTCGCATTGCTGGAGCATATTGGAGAGGAGATGAGAAGAATAAAATGCTCACCCGTATTTATGGTTTAGCCTTCACAACTGCCGAAGAACTTGCAGCTTATGAGAAACAACAAGACGAAGCCAAAAAAAGAGACCATAGAAAAATTGGTAAGGAATTAGATTTGTTTACTTTCTCTGATTATGTTGGTAGCGGTCTACCACTTTATACTCCAAACGGAGCACTTATAAGGAGACTCTTGAACGACTATGTAGAATCGCTCCAAAGTAAATCTGGTTATACACAAGTTTGGACTCCACAAATAGCCAAGGCCTCCCTTTTTAAACAATCCGGACACTATGACAAATATAAAGACGACATGTTTAGAGTAGTATCAAACTACACCGAGGAAGAGTTTTTCTTGAAGCCGATGAATTGCCCTCAACATACTCAAATTTATGCGAGCCAACCTAGGAGCTATAGAGATTTGCCTCTAAGATACTCTGATTTTGCAATGCTTTATAGAGATGAACAACCTGGACAACTTTCTGGTTTGGCTCGTGTGCGTTCATTCTCCCAAGACGACTGCCACATATTCTGCAGAGAAGACCAAGTTGATGAAGAGATAGACGTGGCCCTTAATATGACCAAAAAAATAATGGAAACTTTTGGTCTCAAGTATAAATACAGACTCTCAACCAGAGATCCTAATAAACTAGATTCATATCTTGGTGAGCCAAAAGTTTGGGACAAAGTAGAAGCTTGGGCAGAAAAGATTATGCAGAGAAACAATATTGAATTCGTCCCTGGACCAGGAGAAGCAGCCTTTTATGCTCCTAAAATGGACCTCATAGCTACGGATGCCCTTGGACGAGAATGGCAACTATCCACAGTCCAAATCGACTACGTGATGCCTGAGAGGTTTGATTTAACTTATACAGATTCAGATGGGAAGCAAAAGCGCCCAGTGATGCTCCACCGAGCTATCATTGGTTCAGCCGAGAGGTTTATGATGATTCTCCTCGAGCACTTCGCAGGCAATCTTCCGCTCTGGCTCTCACCTACTCAAGTGAAAATCATTCCTGTAAGGACTAACCACAATGAATATGCAGAAAAGATTTCTAAACTTCTTGAAGAACAAAATATTCGTATTAACTTAGACCTAAGAGATGAAAACCTTGGTGCCAAAGTCAGAGAAGCTAAAAATCTAAAAATTCCTTATTGGATAGTTATTGGAGATAAAGAAGTTGAATCAAACACTGTCACTCTAGAATCTAGGGACAATGGCCAACTCGGACAAATCTCTGCAGAAGAATTAGTTTCTAAGCTTAAGGAAGAAATTCAAAACAAGAAATAAAAAACAAAGCTTCTAGCTTTGTTTTGGTGGCCTGTACGGACACTTTGATTCGTGGCACCCGCTGACTACTGGATTTGTATCATGGGCCAGAAATACTCTCGAACAAAGCGGGCATACTTCATCCTTCTCTCCACGTGCAAGGGCTTGTTTGCGACTTATTTGACCGCACAAATCAAGTTTTGAAGCTGCATCCTCTATGAGGATGTCTCTATCTTCTGCGTCTAACATAGAGCCTCCTCATATTGGTCTCTTGGTTTATTATCTCACACAAACACTAGGCATCAATGTTGGCTTTCTTCGCGTTAGATTGGATGAACGATTTTCGACTAGGAACATCTGTACCCATGAGGACATCAAAGACTTTATCTGCATCACGTCCATCCTCAACGTTTACTTGTTTAAGAATTCTCACAGCAGGGTCCATCGTTGTTTCCCACAACTCCTCTGCATTCATTTCTCCAAGACCTTTATATCTTTGGATAGAAACTTTTGAAGACTTTTTGGATTTCTCATTTATTTCTTCTTCAACTTCTTCTACCTCAGGGGCTTCATCAGTTTCGATAATATCCTCTATCTTCACATCTTTGCCTATAATTTTATTTTTCTCCTCATCAGAATAAGCATAATGGATTTCCTTACCTATTTTTATTTTATAGAGTGGTGGTTGAGCAATATACACAAATCCAGAATCAATGAGTGGACGGAAGAATCTGTAAAGCAAAGTTAAAAGCAGTGTACGAATGTGCGCACCGTCTACGTCTGCATCTGTGGCAATAATAATTTTATGGTATCGGAGTTTAGAAATATCAAATGTGTCTCCTATAGCAGTCCCCAAAGCAACAACCAGATTTTTAATCTGCTCAGATGCAAGCATTCTATCCAGACGGGCACGTTCAATATTCAAAATCTTTCCTCGAAGAGGTAAAATAGCTTGAGTGCGTCTATCACGTCCCATCTTCGCTGTACCACCCGCAGAATCTCCCTCTACAATAAATATTTCTGATTCTTCTGCTGATTTAGACTGACAGTCTGCAAGTTTCCCTGGGAGGGTCATGCCTTCAAGGGCCCCCTTACGAAGGACTGAATCCTTGGCTGCTTTGGCCGCCTTACGCGCTCTAAGGGCCAAAACTACCTTCTGAATCATGGCTTTAGCATCATCTGGGTTTTCCTCCAAGAAAGCAGCGAAGGCATCACCAAAGACCGTAGCCACCATGCTCTGAGCTTCTACAGAGCCTAACTTGCCTTTAGTTTGTCCTTCAAACTGGATTTCTCTGAGTTTGACAGAGATAACTGCAGTCAATCCTTCGAGCACATCTTCACCAGTAAAGTTATCTTCCTTATCACTCACCAAATTATTCTTGCGAGCATAAGTGTTTATAGTCCTAGTGAGAGCAGTTTTAAACCCAGTGACATGTGTTCCACCCTCACCATTATAAATATTATTAGCGAATGGAAGAATACGAGATGAAATGTCATCTACATATTGAAGTGCCACTTCTACTGTCTCATAATCATTACCATTTGTTGCCTTCTCTACATAAAAAATATTTTTGTGTATTGGTTTCTGTAGAGCGTTTTCAAATCGAACAAGAGACATAAGTCCTCCTTCAAAATAAAAAGACATCGAAGGCACATCCATCTCAAGCTCTCTAATATAAAATACTTCTGTATCTTCTACACTTTTTTGTTCTCGGGCATCTATCACAGAAATTCGCATACCTTTGACCAAGTAAGCTTGTTGGCGTAGATGTTCTACAACTTTATGAAAATCAAAATTAGTGTCAGGGAAAATTGTCCCGTCTGGTTGAAAGGTAATAATCGTCCCATTATTTTTTGTGGTGCCAACTTTTTTCACAGAACCTCTCTTCTTGCCTATAGAATATTCTTGAACATAAATCCCTCCGTCCTTATGAACTTCTGCTCTACAGTATGTTGAAAGTGCGTTCACTACAGATGCTCCCACTCCGTGCAAACCTCCAGAAACTTTATAACCACTATCTTCTCCACCAAATTTTCCTCCAGCATGGAGTTGAGTCATAACCATCTCAAGTGCTGAAACCTTTGTCTGTTTATGAACATCAACGGGGATACCTCGACCATTATCTACTACTCGAACTTTGTTCTCAGGCAAAAAAGCGACTTCTATATCATTGGCAAAGCCACCCATGGCCTCGTCTCTAGAGTTATCAAAAATCTCCCAAATTAGGTGATGCAAGCCATCTGGACCGGTAGTCCCTATATACATTCCTGGTCGTTTTCGAACTGGATCTAGTCCTTCTAGGACAGTGATTGATTCGGCGCTGTAGTTAGCCGTTTTTTTGTCTTTTTTTTCTTCCTTAGCCATTGTGGTTGTATCCTGTATTATAGCAAATTTATTAGCCGAAAGAAAGGCATTTTATGGCTTTAAATGGGGATAAAATTGTCTAAACTAGTCGAATAGAACCGCCGAATTCCTTTGTTGTCATTTCTTCTATTTTTGAGTGAAAATCGTTCACTTCAGCATTGGTCAATGTTCTATCCAAATGCCTGTAAGTAATACGAAATGTATAGCTCAATTTGCCCTCGCCAAACTTGGCTATATTTTCATATTTATCCAATAAACCAACTTCTTCTACGAAACCTTCCCCGACTTCTCTTATACGATCAAAATAATCATTAGGGATAAATGTATTATCTACAACAAAAGAAATATCTCTGACTACGCTTGGGAACTTACTTACTTCTTTAAATTTTTGGCCTAATATTAATTGTTTCTTTATCCTCTCATCATCTGACCACAGGAGTCTAATATCTGGAAGCTCCATACTGACCATGGCTAAACGTTCTATACCTTGTCCGAAAGCCCAACCAGTCCAAATTGAAGAATCTATGCCGAATTTTTCAAGCACACTGCCCTTCACTACCCCACTACCCAAAACTTCTAACCATTTGCCATTCTTCTCAACCTCCATCTCAAGAGAAGGGTCCGTATAAGGGAAAGTATCTTTGTTGAATCTATATTTCACATCATCTCCATAGATAGCTTTGGCTATGCTAGTTAATGCATTTTGCAAATCTTCTATCCCTATAGTTCTTTGGTCCTTATGAACTAAATACCAACCGTCTATTTGGTGGAAAACATTCATATGATTTCTATCTATTTCATCCTTGCGATAAACTTTGCCATAACTAAAACAACCTACTGGTTCCCCTGCTGCCATTTTTCTTTTCACCTCTGGTTCGAGTAGATAGTAGTACCACATCACGGTGGTGTGTGTTCGAAGAATATGATCATTATCAATATAGTAAGTATCAGATTTTGAACGAGCTGGGTGGTCTGCAGGGAAATCAAATAAATCAAAGCTTATATCCGCTCGGACAATTTCTGGTACCTCTATGACATCAAGATCTTTGAAGTCTGGAGAAGCAATAATACGCTCTGCAATCTCGTTTATTGGGCTCCCTTTGGTCCTCGAAAGGTCGGGCATCGAAAGGTAGCGCTTGATTCTCTCTGAATCAAAATCGTGTCGTGTTGAGAGCAATTCTACAAACTTTTTCTGTTCATCAAGCGGAACTTTGTATATATTTTTCATTAGTCTTTAATTATACAAAATAGGTTGAAAAAGTCTAAATAAACGCTATAATTGTAGGGATTTTCAACATGATGACCATAAGCCAGATAATCTTATCTGTTTCACTATTTATCTCACTTTTCTTTGAGATTTTTGTACTTATTACCTATTTTGAGGCCAAGGAAGAGCTCAAGCTTGAAGAGGATTTCCTTAAACGAAAAATTGAACATTATCCTTCTGTGACCATCGTGGTCCCTGGATTTAATGAAGGAGAAACAGTCACCGCCACTGTGAACTCATTGCTTAGTTTGGATTATCCAAAAGACAAGCTTTTCCTTATGCTCATTGATGATGGATCAACAGACAATACCTTTGAGGTCATGAATCGATTCAAAGACAACCCTCAAATACAAATTTTTAAAAAAGAAAATGGGGGCAAGTTCACCGCTTTAAATTTTGCTTTAGAGAGAATTAAAACTGATTTGATTGGATGCTTGGATGCTGATTCCTTTGTGGCACCAGACGCTCTAAAGCTTATGGTCCCATTTTTCAACAATAAGGAGGTTATGGCTGTGACTCCAAGTATTAAAGTTCATGAAGAAAGAAATGTTCTACAAAAAATTCAAAAAATTGAATATAACTGGGGAATTTTCTTTAGACGAATGCTTTCATCACTAGGGGCAATGTTTGTGACTCCTGGACCTTTCTCTATCTTTAGGACTAAAGTATTCAAGGATTTAGGAGGATATAGACATGGCCACCACACAGAGGACATGGAGCTTGCAATGCGCATGCAAAAAAATCATTACAAAATAGTAAACTCTGTTGGTGCGCATGTTTATACTATTACTCCTAAAAAATTTAAAGCTTTATACAAACAAAGAACTCGTTGGACATATGGTTTCCTCAACAATGTAGTGGACTATAAAGAATTGTTTTTCAATAAGAAATACGGACATATTGGCTTCTTTGTTCTCCCCATCGCTCTTATCTCTATAGCCAGTACTTTGTATGCAGCTGCAAATATTGTTTGGAATATTTCTATAAAGTTAATGGATTTGATAACCAGATTTCAAGCTGTTGGTTTCTATACAAAATTCCCCACCATTCGATTCGACTGGTTCTTCTTTAATACAAGTATCCTTACTATTTTAGTATTAATAGCACTAGCCATAAATATAAGTCTCCTAGTCATGTCTGCCCGTATGGCCAGAGAAGAAAGACTGGTTGGTAGAGCCCTCTTTTACTATGTAGCTATGTATGCCTTTTTGGTCCCCACTTGGATAGCCAAGGCAACATACAGCACTGTGTTCTCTAGAAAAATAAGTTGGAGATAAAATATAATTATGAATAACAAAAAATACATCTTTGCATTTTTAATAACCGCTCTCATTTTTGCCACAGCGATTTATACAAGTAATTTTCTTAATAGAAAGAAATTGGATGATATCCGCACTGTAGAAAACAGATTGTCCTTAAACATTCTTTCTGGAGAGACACAATCGGCCCTACTCCAGGAAACTTCTTGCAAGGATGTAACCAGCTCTTTCCTCTCTCATGAACTAAGTGACCTTGGGGACAAACTTTCATATGCAGCCAGCCAGAACAATCCAAACAATGAAGAAATACAAAGTTTGAAGCAATACTATTCTCTCCTTGAGATAAAGGACTACCTACTTATGAAATATATTTCTGCAAAGTGTGGCGTCTATCCAGCCTTCATCCTTTATTTTTATTCAAACGCTTCAGACTGCCCAGATTGTGAAAAGACTGGCTACGTCCTAGATGCTCTTCATGAGAAGTATCCAAACCTTCGTATTTATTCGTTTGATTATAATTCTTCAGAACAAGCAGTTAAAACTCTTATTTCTATATATCACGTAGAGAACAATCTCCCTGCTCTCATAATCAATACTGATCCATATTATGGTTTTAGAAACCTAGACACCCTAGAATCAACAGTTCCAGCTATCTCAAGATTAAAAGCCGAATACACTAAAAACATCAAAAATAAATCTCTAAATTCATCGAGTACTGACTCAAGCATCTAATTTGGAGCCACCTCCCAGATTCGAACTGGGGACCTTCGCTTTACAAAAGCGTTGCTCTACCAACTGAGCTAAGGTGGCACTTAAATTTTATTCACCTCACCAACTGCCTCGCCCGTAGACCAGAGCTACGAGCTATGGCCGAGGGAGCTAAGGTGGCAATGTATTTTTATAGAACGAGTTCTATCCTAACCTTTTTTCTCCTCTCCTTCAAGCGCCCCCTTATTGGCCTCGTCCATATCCTTTATAGCCTCTGCTGTCTCCTCCTCTAAATCCTTCATGTTCTTAAAAAACTCAGAAATCCCCTCTTTGTTCTTGGAGTTTAAAAATCTTGTGTTTCTAATATCACCAACATACTTCTCAAATTTTCCTCGAAGTAATGCCTCTGTTTTGTTGGCAATATTTTTGGCCTGAAGTGGCAATTGTTTCTTTATAACAATCTCAGACTTCTCTTTATATACAGAATACTTATGAACTAAGCCGTGAGAATATTCTCTGATGTGAACATCAGCTTTGCCTATGAGATTAAGGACCCAAACAGACTTGTGTCTACGAATTTCCCAAGTTTTTGCTACTATAAGAAAAACAATAACCACTCCTGAGAGAACAAAGATAATAAAAGAGAACATAGGTTTATTTTACACTATTCGGAGACAGAGAACCGCACATATCTGCGGATTTCTGTTCTTTCACCAAATTTCTGGACTGCTCCATTCACCACATCACCAATCTTTTGTTCTGGATTCTTTATAAATGGTTGGTCTAAGAGAACCTTATCTGCAAAGTATGAATCAACCTTGCCAGCGAGAATTTTCTCTTGCATCTCAGCTGGTTTGTCTGCTACCTCTGCCTTGAAAGTCTCACTAACTTTTGCTCTGTCTGCTTCGCTAATATCCTCTCTCTTTAGATAAGTTGGGCTCGTAGCAGCTACGTGCATAGCTATGTCATATGCCACTGCTTTGAATTCAGGATTCTTGGCTACGAAGTCTGTCTCACAAGAAAGTTCGACCAATACTCCGATGGCTCCTGATGAGTGTATATATGAAGCAATAACACCTGCTCCAAGTGTCCTGTCACCTTTCTTGCCTGCGATTTCTCCACCTTTTTTCTGTAGTAAAATTCTGGCCTTTTCTTTGTCTCCACCCGCTTCCTCGAGTGCTTTTCGGCACTGCATTATTGATAGTCCTGTTTCCTCTCTAAGTGCTTTGATTTCTTCTGTAGTAATTGTTGTCATATGAAAAACAAACTTAAACCTATTAAAAGAACTTTATTTAATAACCTTTGGTGCTTCAGCTTCAACAGGCTTTTGCCTTGCTTTGCCTGCCTTATAAGCATTCACAATTTCTCCTAGTATTAGATTGATACTTGAAACGCTAGAATCGTTCGCAGGGATAGCAAAGTCAACATCGTGGAGATTACAATCAGAACCAGCTAGTGCTACTACTGGAATCTTCATTCTCTTGGCCTCTGTGACTGCGATATGTTCCTTCTTTGGGTCTATCACTACCAAGATCTTTGGAAGAGCTTTCATTAGGTGAAGACCACTAAAGTACATTGTAAGCTTGGCTATATCTCGATCTATTAGGAGTCTTTCTTTTTTGGTGTATTTTCCTAATTCACCTTTCTCCTTTTGGGTGGTAAGATCTTCAAGCTTCATTACTCTCTTTCTTATCTCTGGGAAGTTAGTCAGGGTACCTCCAATCCATCGTCCGTGTACATAAGGCATAGAGAGAGCATCTCCAGCATTCTTGACTCCTTGTCTAGCTTCACTTTTGCCTCCTACGAAAATCAAAGTGGCACCTTCGGCGGCTTTGTCCTCAATAAAGTTTAGGGCTTTTTCTAGTTCTACCTTAACCTTCTCTAGGTCAAAGATTTCAATTTTGTTCTTTGAACCAAAGATAAAAGGCTTGGCACTTGGGTGTCGGCGACTCTTCACGAAACCAAAATGAGCTCCTGCTTTGAAGAGCTCTGCAATTTTGGGGTCATTTATAACTACTTTGTCTGCCATATTTGGTCGAACCAGTGTATCAAAAACGCTTAAGTTATGCAATATTATGCAAATAAATAGGCCCCCGCACCGAAGTGGGAGGCCGTCTAGCAATGCTATGTGTATCACTCTCGAATCGAGAGACTCAAATCGTCCATGCCTCGACAGCTGTATTAGAACCAGCTGTCGAGGACCGAGGGGGTCCCAGCCTTGCGGCCTCTCACCTTCACTCGGTAGACCCATAGGGGGTCCCTGCCTTAGGACGTTTATTAAGGGGCGTTGTTCTGTGTATACTATACACCTTTCAATTTTTTTGTCAAGCACTTTGAGCAACATTCGATGTTGCTCAAAAAAACAGCCCCCTGTTGAGCTGTTTTTATTCGTCCCCTTCTCCTGTCCCGAACTCCTTCGCGTTCGCCAGTGCATCTATTATCGGGTCGAGGTAGCCAAGGAAAATCTTCTCTATGTTGTGCCATGATTCCTTAATTCTATGGTCAGTAATGCGGTCTTGGAGAATGTTATATGTTCTAATCTTCTCTGACCTGTCGGCTGTGCCTATTTGTCCTTTTCTGTTGGCTGAATGCTTGGAAGCTTCTTCTTCATCCTGTTTGGCTTGAAGCTTGGCTATGAGGATAGACATAGCTGCCTCACGATTCTTCAGTTGGCTTCTTTGAGAAGTAGAACGGACATCTATACCTGTTGGTTTATGAATAATTCTAACTGCTGTCTCAACCTTGTTCACGTTTTGTCCTCCCGCTCCCCCTGAACGTGATGTTTCTATCTCTATATCCGTTGGTTTGATTTCAATATTAGTCTTCTTCCTTAGAGGCAATATGGCTACAGTGGCAGTAGAAGTGTGCACTCTACCCATTTTTTCTGTGGCGGGCACCCTCTGCACTCTGTGTACGCCGGTTTCAAATCTTAGTTTTTTATAAACATCCCGTCCGTGGATTTCAAAAGAAGCTTCTTTATAACCACCCATAGAGCTATCAGATGAATAGAGCTTCTCTACTGTCCAACCTTGAAGTTCGGCGTACTTTGAATACATCACAGCTAACTCTTCAGCAAAGAGTGACGCTTCTTCCCCACCAGCTCCAGCCCTAACCTCAAGAATAATTTCATTAGGAAACTCCTCTTCTTGTTCTTCTTCCTTTAGAATCTTTTCCATTTGCCCAAGAATTTCTTTCTTTTGAGCCTCAATGCTTTTTAATTCTTCTTCGGCCATAGCTCTCATTTCATCATTCTCTCCAGCCATATCCATGATATCCGACTCTTCTTTCTCCAAACGAGAAAAACTCTCAGCCAGGTATGAGGTCTTTGGGTTATCTTTGTATTTTTTAATATCTTCGTTCATTGACTTAATCTTATCAAAAAAAGTAAGTTTCTATATCTAACAAAAAAGAAGTAGATTGTCGCGCCTTGCGCAGGACGACGGTCCGAGCAGAGAAAATTCCGAGCTCGGAATTATTCGTGCAAAGACAATCTACTTCTTAGACTTTGTCGCTTTAGCTTGCTTGTTCTTGAATCTTTCAACACGACCAGCAGTGTCTAGAACCTTTTCTTGTCCTGTATAAAATGGGTGTGAGCTTGATGTGATTTCTACTTTAAACATAGGATATTCCTTGCCATTCTTGGCCTTGGCTGTCTCCTTGGTGGCTACTGTTGAAGGTATTAGAAATTCAGCTCCGTTTGAGCTGTCAATAAATAAAACTGGTCTATATTCCTGTGGGTGTATCTCCTTTTTCATAAGGAGTTTACTATAGCACAGATTAGATACCTTGCAATGGGTCAATCATAGTGGTCTGGATGTTCGCTGCTTTGGCCATAACTTGGTTACCGTAAGAGGAACCGGGACCATTGGCACATGTTTTACCCGAATAATACTTACAAGCGGCATTCCTCTCTGCAGTATAAGTACCCGCATCAGCTCCATTACCCTTTAATAGAATGGCTAAAGCCATAATGGCATCACTAGGAGCCCAAGGATCAGGAACAGCTTCTCCAGTAAGTGATGTTATCTGACTGGATATGAGGTTCCAAGTAGAAGGGATGAACTGTGCTGGACCCATCGCTCCTCCATAGCCTATTGAAAGTGGGCAAGACACTTTTGTAGTCATAGGATCTCTACCCAAGCTAGAGAGGATTGATTGAAGAAGGGGTAAATCTCGTGTTGGATGAATACCTTTCGCAAATATTTTTCCTGTATTTACACTTTTTGTTTCGCCAGATGAAATATTGGTAATCAAGCACGAACCAACATTTTGACCTAGATTAGATTCTTGGGTAAGAATGGCCAATATTAATGCTGGTCTAACTCCTGTCTTAGAACTGGCGTTTTGGGCATATGAAAGCGCTGTCCCGAACGGTATGGCGGCAGTGTCACGCAGACCGAATAGTGCTGCTCGAATTTGGGCTGCCTTAGCTTGTCTATCTGCGAGAACCTTCCCATAAACTACTTCTTTACTTTTGCTCTCAGCAAGCAAAACTTTCTTTTGAGCTTGATTGACCTCTACTTCTTTCTTGGCCTGTTCTATGGCAGCCTTGGCTGCTGCTTCTGCTTCTCGTTGTTTGTTTAAAGCTTCTTTCTCTGTCTGAGTTTGAGCCTTGTTGCCTCGAAGTTCAGCGAAAACAACCGCCATCGCTCTTTCTGTAGCTGCATAGGCATCAACGTCTGCAAAAAAATCAGAAAGATTTTGGCTTGAAAGCACTGTCTCAGCTAAAGAGAAGTCATCTATTATTTTTGTTTTTCTAATTAGTTCACCAAGTGAATTTCGGCCATCTTCAATTTTGTTATCTAAGGCATTTATTTTGGTCTGTTTTTCTATTATATTTTTACCTAAATTTGCTATGGCAATATTCTTGGCTTTGATGTTTGCTTGAGCGGCGTTTATCTTCGCAGTTAAATATGCCACATCGTTCGCATACGAAGCGCTGTCTTTCTTAGTATTATTTAAAATATTAGTCCACTTATCTATCTCAGCATTACAAGCATCAAGTTCGATGGCGAGTTGTGCCTTAGTCTTACCCGCAATATCCATAGTACAAACATCCGCATGAATACGGACAAATGGTATCAAAAACAAAAATACTACAAATATGCCAACCAGAGCAACGAAACTATTCGACCTAACAAATGAGCTTCTTATATTCATAGAACGGAAAGCCAACTGGCTTTAAAGTCTTAGGCAGCGGCGACTTCCTCAGCTCCTTCTTCTGGTTCATCCTTGCCTTTCTTCTCAACTTCTATGGCTTCAAGATCAATTGGAGCTGTTACCTCTTCTTCCTTTTCTTCTCTTGGAGCAGAAACGAGGGCCACAACTTCATCTGGGCTTTCGAGGCAAGTTACACCCGAAGGTAATTTTATATCTTTGACTGTTATCTGTGAACTAAAGTCTACTAGGGCTGAAATATCGGCGACTACATTGTGTGGAAGATCTTTGGGCATAGCCTCAATCTTGAGGTCATAAAGAACCTTAACCAAAGTTCCTCCCAAATCCTTGATAGCAGCAGAAACGCCTTCGAATTCAATAGGTACTTCCACTTCAACCTTGGCCCCCTTCTCGAAGACATAGAAGTCTACATGCCTAGGAGTATCCAAAACTGGATCAAAATCTATGTCGTGGATAAGGCATTCAACTGTTTCCTTGCCTGTCTCTAGGCTAATAACTGAAGATTCCCCTGCTTCCTTCCAAACCTTGAGGAAATCAACCATTTTAATTGAAATAGGTGTTGATGGCTCCTTTTTGCCATAAAAAACTGCAGGGATACTCCCTGATTTTCGTAAATCCCCGAGCTTGGTGCTCTGGTCACGAAGTTCTGCCTTTAGTGTTGTCATTTCTCTATTTTACCCAATTTGATACATAAATCAACCCCTGAGCCATAAATATTCTAAAATATTAGAAAATCTATTGACTTTAATATTTTTTGTGTAATTATGAGTGAAGACACTCGGTTGGGGGTAACAATGAAAGTCATCGATGCTGAACCAACAATCAGCGAGCTGAACATAGAACTCGCAGATTTATGGAGGCAACTCTGTGCTCTCCACGGCAGACGACCAGGACGTCTAGTTCTGCTACGAAAGCTGAACGACCTGGCGAAGGAGATCGAGAGGTACGGCGGGAAGCCCAAGATTGACCCAATGCACTACCAAATTCACCTTGCTCTGAAAAAGTAAGGTGTTTTTTTATTCTAAAGTTATATGGCTTGTAAGGTATTCAACAGTCCCTCCGACCTTTTTGCCTGGATTAAAGATATTCTGTGGGTCAAATATGTCTTTAGTCTTTTTAAATAATCCTAAGATGTCGGGTGAATACATTTTGTCTAGATATGGAGTCCTCACAATGCCGTCATTGTGCTCACCGGTAATAGAGCCTTTGTATTTGGCCACCAAGGTATAAATTTTCTCCCCCACTTCCTTTATAACCTCCACATTTTTGTGATTATGCATATCCATGAGAGGAATAATATGAAAGTTACCATTACCTGCATGTCCTGCGATGGTGTAAACAAGCTTATAATCGTCTAATACCGATTTCATTTCTGGTAGAAACGCTGGCATATCTTCTGGACGAACTACCACATCGTCTACGAATGGTGCGGTGCGGGAATTCTTTATGTGTTTGCGAAGAAGATTGAAACTCTCTCTTCTAATAGTCCAGTATTTATTTGATTCTTCTTCTGATTTTGTCTCTCGCATTATAAAGTTGAAATGCGTAATTTTATTTTTTAAATCAGACATTTTTTGATTCACTTCTTCTTCAGTAGCCCCGGCATATTCAACTAGCACAACTAGTTTGGGGAAACCACCTCGGAGCATCATAAACGCTTCAGGAATAAAACTCATAATAAGCTTAAAGAAACTTTTAGCTTTCATTGATTTGAGCATCTCAGGGAAAAATTTAAAGGCGAGTTTAAGAGTGGCATCATCATAAGTCTCCAAAGAGTCTGGATTAGTAGGTAGGACTTCATTTACTAGAGCTGCAAGATGAGTGAGGTCTTTCATAAATATCACAAAGAGCTTAGAAGTCTTATCTGTCTTGACTAATTTAATCTTCGCTTCAGTCACTAGACCAAGAGTGCCTTGTGAACCAACTATGAGTTTATTCAAATCAAAAGTTTCTCCATTGTAAATGTTCCAAAGATAATACCCTGCTGAATTTTTAGACACATTTGGCCTTGCATCATCAATTAATTTTTTATTAGCCAATATCAAATTAGAAAGATTCTTATAAACAGAACCTTCAAAGTCATTCTGGCTTTTCTTCACTTCTAATTCATTCTTTGTTAGAGGCTTCACTGTATATTCCTTGCCATCACTAAAAATAACCTTAGATTCGATGACAAAGTTTTCCATCTTGCCGTATTTCAAGGTCTTCTCTCCTGCACAATTGTTGCCTATCATACCCCCTAAAGCATTCATGTTTTTTGAGGCTGTGTAGCAAGGTAAAATAAGGTTTTTTTGAAGTGTTAGAGGCTCAAAATCTCTATAGAAAACTCCTGGTTCAACTACTGTCCCTTCTGCTTTGATTTCTCCTATATTATTCATGTATTTCATCACATCTACAATAATTGATTCTCCAAGTGGACCTCCAGACATACAAGAACCAGCAGCACGAATAGTGATGGAAAGTGATGGATCTTTTGATTTGTTCTCATTAACCCATTGCACCAAATTTTGAATGTCCTCTGAATCTTTAGGGAAAACAACAAGTTTTGGTAAAACAGTAAAAAGACTGGCATCATGACTGTAGAGCTTCAAAGTCTCTTCATCATCCTGTATATCTCCTTTAAAAAATTTCTGTATTTCTTCTTTCATATTTATGCATTATATCAGTAAAAAGACAGCTCCTAAAAATATCATTATAAAAAACTCTTTTTTTGAAAAATAGTCAATAAATCCCTTAATATTTACTTTTTTATTAGGAAAAAAGGGAAAATAATCTGATTTGTCTAAAGCATCTAAAATCAAATGACCCAAATAAGCTAAAAATACAATTAAGCCGATTTGAATGTTTAGTATAAAAGTGACCGCTGTAATAAACAAAAAAATGAGAACATTGTGGAGAATATTTCTTTGATCACCATATGGATCATTTCTATCAAAAACAGTTTTGAAAAATTTCTTTGGACTAACCAAGACTCCATTCTTTGCATAAGAATATAAATGGTCTATATCTACACCAACTGAAATCCCTATTGAAAGTGGATAATTCCCAGTCACTTTACCCAGGACCAAACCAGCTAATAAATGTGTAGGAAATGTCATATCATTCCAACATTCTAAGAAATCTTATTAAATAATTTTAATTTGGCTGTAACTACTTTTTTCATTTTTTCGACTCCTTCGGCCATGAATTTGTATGGAGCTGCTTCGTCAATTTTCACACCCTCTTCTACACCATGTTTATATGCCAATCTAATCTCTGTGTTTATATGCACTATAGAGATACCTGCGTCGATAGCAGCCACTATATCCGCATCACTGTTACCAGAGGCTCCGTGGAGTACTAGAGGTATTTTAATTTTTTCGTGAATAGCTTTAATAAGTTCAATGTTTAGTTTTGGCTCCCCTGTTTTTACCATCCCGTGGATATTACCTACTGATGGAGCGAACATATCTATACCAGTCTCATTTATAAATTTTTCTGCATCTTCTGGTTTGGTTTCTGTCTCTACACTGACTCCATCTGGTACTTTATCTATAATTTTCGACGATTGTCCTATAAATCCTAATTCTGCTTCAACTAAGATGTCAGGATTTTTTAACTTGGCATAAATCACTGCTTCTTTAGTTAACTTCACATTCTCTTCAAAAGAAAGGTTGGCACCATCTATAATCACAGAATCGAAGCCAGCATCAACAGCTTCCTTCACTTTTTCTACAGAATAAGTATGGTCCGCATTAAGAAATATTGGATACTCCTTAAATCTTTCTGCATCTACCATTGCTCTGACTTCATCGACTCCAATAAAATCCCTCTCGCCTTCTGAAACCCCAATAATCACTGGGACTTTGAGTTCTTTAGCTGACTCCACCACTGCCTTAAAACCCTCTGAATCTGAAATATTGAAATGTCCTATGGCCACCTTCTTTTGAACAGCTTCATCCACATATTCTCTTAGTGTTTTCATAGTTCCATTTTAGCACGTCGTGTTACAATATTAGAAATGCACGATTTTATAGCTATTGGAGACACTGTTATTGATGCTTTCATAAAACTTAAGGAAGCCAGTATAAGTGGTACCCCTGATACTTCTGACTACAAAATCTGTCTCCCCTTCGCGGATAAAGTACCTTATGAAAGTGTCACTATTATCCCCGCTGTTGGTAATGCAGCCAATGCTGCTGTCTCAGCCTCTAGGCTCGGATTAAAGACTGCAATAGTCACCAATATTGGACAAGATCATAATGGTGAACTTTGTTTGGAAGCATTTAAAAAAGATAATGTTGATACTAGTTTTGTTAAGTTAAACCCTGAAGCTAAAACAAACTACCATTATGTTTTATGGTACGGACCAGAGAGAACTATCCTCATCAAACATGAGACTTATCCATATTCACTGCCAGAAATAGATACACCGAAATGGCTCTATTTTAGTTCTGTGAGTGAGAACTCCTTCCCGTTCCATAATGTTGTGGCAGATTTTCTAGATTCTCATCCAGAAACAAAACTGGCTCTCCAACCAGGCAAGAATGAAATAAAATTAGGTAAAGAAAAATTAGAGAGACTTTATAAACGTGCCAACATTTTCTTCTGCAACGTGGAAGAAGCAGGCAAAATTCTTGGTATAGAAACCTTGGGTATAAATGAACTGATAAAACGAATGTTTGAGTTGGGTCCAAAAATGGTTGTCATCACTGATGGTCCTAAGGGTGCTTATGCTTATGACGGCTCTGATTTGTGGTTCGCACCAGTATATCCGGATCAAAAACCTGCATATGAGCGCACAGGAGCTGGAGACGCGTTCGCTTCAACAGTCGCTTCGGCCATAGCTCTAGGTAATGACCTCCCAACCGCCCTCATGTGGGGAGCCACTAACTCTATGTCCGTAGTCCAAAAAATTGGTGCCCAAGAAGGTTTGTTAACAAAAGAAGCGCTCGAGAGTTTCCTCCAAAACGCTCCTTCTGACTTTAAACCAAAGAAAATAAACTAATTACCTATTTTGTTTGAGAGCTCCAGTAAGAGAGCTTGTAGTGAAGCATAAACACTAGCTGCATTAGATGCTTGAGTGTTCGATGAAGTCACAGCGTTACATTGGAAAGCAAATGTTGCTTGGCCCTGTAAGACAGCATTGTTGCTGCATGAGTAAACTCTAAAAGTGTTAATGTTTGGAAGATTTGGTGCACAAGCAGTTGAAGCACTGACATAGACTGGTCCATTGCCCACAGAAACACTGCCCGGTGAAATAAACTGAGTCATCAATGTCCCACATGGATTATATGGGTAAGTATAAGTTACAGTTTTCTCTGTACTAGATAGAGGGACAGTAGATGTTTGGCTGTAGTTAGCTGAATATGGATCAGTGCTTGAGGTGGTAGTAGTGGTTGATGTCGGTGTTGTTGCTTGACCAGAAACATTAACTTGCATACTAGCTGACTGTGAACCCCCTGTTCCAGTACAGGTTAGTGTGTATGTATCACTGCTCGTAATATTACCAACATTGAATGTGCCACTATAACTTGCGGTGTTCCCTCCATAAGTATTATAGACTCCGTCGTTGTATAGAGACCCGTTCTTGAACATTTGGCATTTATTTATGTTCGTAGCACTCCAACTAAAGTTCACTGAGCCACCAGAAGTCACTGACACTGGACTAGTAGAATTATTGTAGGTGAAAGATACTGTTGGTGATGGTGTGCCAGTTGTTTGGCTTATAGTATTAACATACAAATAAGCAAAACCACTTTGACCAAAATTTGATGCTTTCTCAGCTACATAAACTTTGTGTGTTCCAGAGCTTGTAGTTGAAGGGACAATAAAACTAAGAGTCGTTGGAGAGAGATAACTTGAAGTCACAGCGGGCCCATAGTCACCATCAAGATAGGCAAACGTATATTGATTGAAGTTAGAACCATAAACAGTAACCATATCTCCAGTTTTCACTGTTTGTGAGCTTAAATAAGAAATAATTGGTGCTTGAGGTGTTGATTGAGTTGTTGAACAATTTAATCCAAAGTTCCTCACTATCTGTTGAGCATCGATGATATTTACTGCACCATCACCATTTACATCAGCCCGAGATTTTTGTTCTGAAGTCAAAGTAATAAGACCAACAGAATAATCAGCGAGCATTTTAGAATCGGTGCAGTTAACAGTACCATCTCCGTTTACATCACCAACAATTGTAGTTGGCACTGTTGCATTACCAAGGACAATCCCCTCCTTATCTCCACCGATATTATTGTTGTTACCATCATATGCTACTAAAGAGAAAACAATGTTGCGTTGTAAACTTGAAGTATTTTTAAGACCAAACGAAGTAATCATTATGTAATCGTTACCAGAATTAGACATATTGTATCTATAATATGTATTTTCTGTGCCACAAACATTA
>JBAQNS010000003.1:0-50712 GCA_049304015.1 Minisyncoccia bacterium
GCAAGCTATGCCACAACTACTAACTCAACATCAACAAATCTATTTGCAACAACAGGAACATTTACTAATCTATTTGCAAATACTCTTAATCTTTCAAATCTATTAGTCACTGGTTCTACTACACTTCAAAACTTTACCTTCAGTAATGCCACTGGTTCAGCAGCAACCACAACTAATTTCTTCTCTACTAATCTTTTCAGTACCACAGGAAATATTGGGACACTAACCTTAACCAATGATCTCACTGTGGCTAACGGTGGTACCGGTGCATCAACTCTCACAGGTCTCTTACAAGGTAATGGCACTAGTGCTATCACTGGAGTCACAGGAACCGCAGGACAATTCCCTTATTACAATGGAGCAAACACATTGCTTGCGACCTCAACTCTTTTCCTCGCGACTACTGGGAAGATTGGTGTAGGTGTTACAAATCCAGGAAGTAAATTACAAGTGGTTGGAGATTTTAGATTTGGTACAAATGGTACATATACAGATTTGACCATGGGAACCGATTCTGCTCTTGCTGGTTATAATCAAACAAATTATATAACGCCGGTAACTGTCCCTGGTTCAGGCACATCTAAAACTGCACTATATTTAAAAAATGCAGTGAGCGCTGGTACTAACCAAATGGATTTGATTGTTGATGGCAATGTTGGCATTGGAACGACGAATCCTGGCAATCTGCTCGCCCTTTCCTATTCGTCTAACACTACTTTTAATGGTATCAGTATACAAAACATTGGGTTGACGGCAGGAAGTGCTGTTACTGACAGAGAAATGGGGTCGGTTGATTTTCAAAGTACAACGGCTGCTCGCCACGCAAAAATCACGGGATATGTTCCCGCTAACGCTTCAGGCATAGACTATAACGCATTGAAATTTATTGTGAGTACGGCGGGAACGGATAATACGGCAATGGTCATAAGAGAAACGGGCAACGTTGGTATTGGGACAACTACTCCCGGGGCATTACTTCATGTAGAAAAGAATACAAATGCAAATATTGGTCAGTATATTATTAACACTTCTACTGGTGTAAGTGCTGCAGAAATACTGTATCTAAGTGAAGATACCTCACCTTCAACAAAGTCGCTTGGGATATTCCATTCCAACACTAACTATCCAGATACAGGAATAGTTGGCCCAAGTTCTTCTTATATTGATAGCTTTGATGTAGGTGGATTGTGGTTGGGGTCAAGAAACGCAGCCGGCACTGTGCATTTCTTCACAGGTGGGACTGCTGCAGATAAAGAAAGAATGACAATAACCAGTACTGGTAATGTGGGTATTGGGACGACAACGCCTGCATCAAAACTAGATGTAAGAGGAGATGCTCTGATTGAGGACGATGCGACTGGATTGCCAACATTATCTGTATATGGGTATGGGACAGGCAATACGGCTAATGCTGGTTCTTTGTTGGTCTTATCAACTGATGAACAATCTTGGAGGATAAATAACTCATATCAAGCAGGGAATAATAAAGATTTAGTATTCAGAGATCAAACAAACGGTCTAAACGTGATGACGCTACAACCTACAACGGGTAACGTAGGTATTGGTACAACAAGTCCAAGTCAGAAATTGGAAGTAGCTGGAAATATGGCATTTTCTGCAAATCCAGCCTCGACTCGATATCTATTGGTTGACCAGAACGGTACAGGAACAACTAAACTGATTGTACAAGCTGGTGCAGGTTCTGCGGCTTATGGTGGAGCAATAAATTTGTATGGACAAGCTGATACTTCTAAACCAGGTTGGGTCCAAATGGGTATCGGATCTGGAGCAGGGACAGGAAGCACTGAGGGTCGTTTTACCGTAAATAATCAAGGGCTTGGGGCTGGGACAGATCTGTTTACTGTATTAAGAACTGGCAATGTCGGTATAGGGACAACGACTCCTGGTAGTTTGTTGCAAGTGGCTGGGGCAACTTCTCCACAAATTACAATTTCTGATACAAATGCAGGGACGGATGCAGATAGTTTTAATATTCGCAGTGATTCAGGCACTCTTTCTCTACGTTCATCTAATGATCTGCTTACCAGCTCATGGTCTGCAATGGATGTAGTGAAAACTAGTGGTGGCTTCTCTGTAGATCATATAAGTCTATATACAGGAGTGTCTGGAACAGAGAGAGTGAGAATTGATACAAATGGAAATGTTGGTATAGGTACGACGACGCCCGATCGCAGGTTAATGGTGAGTGGGGGTTCCTCAGGAAGCAATACTGGTATATTCGCCATACAACAAAGTGGAGGAAGTGCACTGAATTCTGGTGCCTCAGTAGAATTTTCTGGTAAAAATGGATCATCTCTGATTACTGATATGGCAATCATAGGTACACTTTTGCAAAATGGTACGGCGGGATCTGAAACTTCTGATTTAGCTTTTTCTACAAAAGGTTCTGGTACCTTGGCCGAGAGAATGAGAATAACAGGTGCTGGCAATGTGGGTATAGGCACAACAACACCAGGAGCGAAATTGCAGATAGACCAGTTGGCTAATAGTGGAAACATTAATCTGTTTTCAAACTCTATAATCGGAACTTCTGCTAGGTTTACTGTTTCTACTGACAATAATAATAGTGTTGATTTAGATGTCCTACGTTCAAATGGCGCATCTGTATTTAAGGTAGCGGGGCATACTGGTTTTGTTGGCATAGGTTCAACTACTCCAGGTTCGCTACTCTCAATCGGAGGTAATGGCACTGGTTGGAATTTCTTTGATAATAGCACTACTACTTCATATGCGAAGGGTATTGATCTAAAGAACGGCGGATGTTTCTCAGTCAATGGAGTTTGTTTGGGTGGAGGAAGTGGCACGGGGAATGTTCTCTCTGGTACTGCAGGACAATTCCCATACTATGCTGCTGCTGGCACTACTCTTACTGCCACTTCGACATTATTCTTAGCCACAACAGGAAATATTGGAGTGGGGACTGCAGTGCCAGCAAATGAATTAACAGTGAGAGGTTCTGGGGTAGGATTCGGCGATACTATCTTTAGAGTTGAGCGAGCAGTCGATGGTCTGGTAGCTATAACAGCCGGTTTTGGAAAGGATGGTACGAACAGTATGTTCCTAGGAACGGCTACAAATCATCCTTTTGTACTTACCTCGAATGATACAGAGAGAATGAGAATAGACACTACAGGTAATGTGGGAATAGGCACTACCACTTCATGGGGTCAACTTTCAGCATCATCAACATCTGCATATCCTACACTTGCAATAGAACAAAAGAGTACTGGACCTGCTGCTATATTTACGGGTGGTAACGTAGGTATAGGCACAGTGAATCCATTACAAAAATTAGTTGTTAGTGATGGTAGCAATAATAATTTTGAATTTGTCCCTAGCGCCACACCAATATTACAAACTTATGATAGGGATGCATCAGCTTACTTGCCTCTAACTATGAATTCTTTGAGTTTTAATGTTGTTATGACAGGGAATGTTGATGGACAAGATTTTGCTGTTGATACATCTAAATTAGTTGTGAAGGGTTCATCGGGATACGTAGGCATAGGTATAGCAGCTCCTACTACCCAACTAGATGTTCGTTCTACTGGACAGAATACTGCCGTACTTGTAGCCACAAGCTCTGTGACTACTATAACTAGTGGGTCAAATCCTCTTACACTTTCTAACAGTGACCAAACAAATAATAACTGGGCGAATCTCTCCTTTAATGATGGAGCAGGTCAACCTGGTTCAGCAAGTGTTAGTGCACAATTAATTGACCACACCAATAATTATGGAAATCTAGCTTTCTGGACCAGAGGTTCATCTACAAATGGAGTTAGGATGCAAATAGATTCAAATGGTAACGTTGGCATAGGAACAACCAATCCAACTCTAGCAAAACTGCAAGTAGATGGAACTATTGCTGCGAACAATATGGATTCTGTGTCTGGTACATATTCAACACTAGGATATCAATTTGGAGAAGCTCGAGGTTGGGGATACAACAGTGCAGATGATGCAGTATTTCTAAATGGTGCTGGCGGAGTGATTCCTCTTATTTTCAAAAACTCTGCAGCACTAAGCACATTTAAGGTTGGCATAGGCACAACTAATCCAAATTTCACCCTAGAAGTCAACGGCACAGCTTCAACAACAAACTTCTTTGCATCTTATGCCACCACAACAAACTCGACTTCAACTAGTTTATTTGCCACAACTGGTACTTTCACTAATCTTTTTGGTAATACATTAAATCTCACCAACTTACTGGTTACTGGTTCGACTACTCTTCAAGATTTCACATTCAACAATGCGACTGGTACAGACGCCACCACTACAAATCTCTATGTATCAGGGACAGCTTCTACTACAAATTTGAGAGCTAACACTGCATTACTAGGGAACGTAGGCATAGGCACAACCACATCATTGACTGAAGCTTTGACTATAGATGGGAACATAAAACTCAACAGCAATACTTTATCTGCACAAAGCATCACTTTAGATTCTGAGACAAGTATTGGTCTAAGAGTTACTAATCCTAATGGATATGTTTCTATAACCCCATTAAACACTTCAGGTGCGCATATTTATACCAGCTTACCTAGGTTTTACTTTAATGTGACTCCGACATCTATCAATGGTGCATTTAGTGCATACAGCACAGCTGACCTAAGCCTCCAGACCGGAAGCGGTGCAGCTACTAGGATGACAATTCAGGCCACAACTGGCAACGTCGGCATAGGCACCACCACCCCATCAACTCTATTAAATGTTTACGGTGATGCTTCTTTTGGCCAAATTGCAAAATCGGCAATCTTTATCAGAGGTTCTGCAGGTACCGCAATCTCTTTCAATAGAAATCCTACAAGTGGATCAATTACTAACACAGGAGCATATTCATATCAATTAAATCATACTGAAAGCACCACCAACACCAGTGATTACTTAGCATGGCAGATTTATGACACAGCAGGCAGTTCTGTCACAAGTTCTAGTTTAGTTCTTAATGGAGTGGGTAATGTTGGTATAGGCACTACAACACCATCAACTAAATTCTCAGTAGGAGGTGTAGCAGGAGATACCACAGGACATGGTTACTTTACTGGAGGTTTAGGAGTTGGTGCAGTAAACACAACTGCAGGCACATTGGTGACAACAGGAGCAGCAACAATTGGTGGAGCACTTACATTGGGGACTGATTTGTCTGTAGCCAACGGTGGTACCGGAGCATCTACTCTCACGGGTCTCTTACAAGGTAACGGCACATCAGCTATCACTGGAGTTACAGGCACTGCAGGACAATTCCCTTATTATAACGGGGCTAATACATTACTTGCGACTTCAACCATTTTCCTTGCAACGACCGGGGATCTTGGGATTGGGACAAATGCACCAACTTCAGCTTTAACTTTGGCTAGTGGAGAAAATATACGTCTAAATGGTGGAACAATCAGATTTAACGATGCCACTGGATATTTAATGCAAATAGCGAATTCTACAGATGCTTCAGTTTATGATATTGGTACATATTGGGACACAACAGCTGGTGTAAAATCACTCAGTATAAGAGATTCATATGGAGCGATTAATCTGGTTCCCGGCGCATCAAATGTCTTATCAAGTAGTTATATGACCATTATAAATGGCGGTAACGTTGGCATCGGGACAACAACACCGAATACAAAACTTCAAGTTACCGCAGATTCAAACACTGGCGGTGCCGTACAAAACTCCCAACTCTCCATTTCAGGCGCAACAGGTCCAACAAAAAAACTTTTCATAGGCATGGACACGAGTACAAACAGAGGAGTACTTTCTGCTGAAACTTCGTCTGGTGCTTATGCGCCCATCACATTGAACCCATATGGTGGCAACATTGGAATAGGAACAACCTCACCGGCAAAAAAATTACACGTAACATCTTCTACGCAATGGGATGGTTTGGTGGTTGAAAATATGGTGGGCAGTCCTCAAGTTTTATTTAGAGACGCTTCACAAGCATCCAATGCGAAAGTAATGGGATTTGAGCTTTCGGGGACAAATTTGAATTTGGAAACATTAAATGATTCTTATGGTTCTGCTGTCCCTTTAGTTACATTTCAACGTGGTGGCAATGTCGGCATGGGTACAACTAGTCCTCTTACGAAATTAACTGTTTCAGGATCAGTATTTGTAAAACCATCTTCTGATATAGATAATGGTCTAAGTATAGCTAGAAACTCTGCGACTGGTAGGGCTGAGATTACTTTAGGAGATGAAACTCTTTACTCTGTTGCGGGTGGTGCTGTAGGAGAAAAATGGCGCTTTGGTATGACTGGCGCAGGTACAGACGCATTCTCCTTTTATGACGGGACTCAAAATGCTATTTCTATGGCAAGAGGGGGAGATGTTTTGTTGGTGCCTACAATAGGAAATGTCGGCATTCATACTACAATTCCAACACGTGTTCTCCAAGTAAATGCCACCACCACATCTTCAACTGCCTTTGCTGCAAACAATATAAATACTTGGGCAACTATGGCCATACGTGCACAGGTTGCTATCCAAAATGGGGCTACTGGGCTTATTTTTCACACTGATCCAAATTCAAGTGCATCTCCAGCATCAGGTGCAGGTATTGCTGCCATTGACCCACAAACAGTTTCTTGGGGTGGAGTAGCAGATTTAGCATTTATGACCGCCGTTGGAAACGTAAGTAACGAAAGAATGAGAATAAGTTCTGGAGGAAACGTGGGTATAGGTACAACAACTCCAAATAATAAACTGGATATTTATTCCACTACAAAATCAGCCATAGGATTCTCTGGTGCATCTGGTTCTACATACAAGTGGACTATGGGTCAGGATATGGCTGATGGTGGTAAATTCAAAATTGCTTCATCAACTGCATTAGGTACAAGTGACGTGATGACAATCAATGGATCTGGTTATGTGGGCATAGGGACAACAAACCCATTCGCATCACTTGAAGTGAATGGAACAATAAGAAATACCAGCGGTACACAATTTGTTTATACAAATAATATTGATGTTATTTCTCCGTCTGTCGCGACAACTCTATTTAATAGTGCAACTGGTGCCACCATATCAATAGGTACTGCAATTTCTACTGGTAATATTCAAATCGGTCCTTCAGCTGGGGGGATAAAAATACTCGGTTCAGGTTCAAATGGCTATGTGGGTATAGGTTCAACCACTCCAGGGACACTTCTCTCAATCGGAGGCAATGGGACGGGTTGGAACTTCGTAGATAACGGGACAACTACTTCAAATGCAAAGGGTATAAATCTTGCGAATGGCGGATGCTTCGCCATGAACGGCGTCTGTATTTCTGGCGGCGGAGGTGGAAGCGGAACAGTTGGTTCAGGAACAGCTGGGCAATTCCCATACTATGCGGCCGGAGGCACAACCCTTACAGCCACTTCTTCAATCTTTGTAAATACTACAAATAGTAATATTGGTATCGGCACTACAAATCCAGCAAGCACTCTAGAAGTTCAGAATAGTAGTAGTGGTGGTGTATTTAGAATCACAAATGGTGCAGGTTCGTTTGCGTTCGGGGTTGATTCATTGGGAGGTTATGCTCAATCAGCAACTGCCAATAAAGGAATGTGGTTCTATGATGCAGCCGGCACTGGCTTTATGGGTATTGATGGTTCTACACACAATGTAGGCATAGGCACAACATCACCAGCCGCAGTGTTGCAAACATACGGAACCACTGGTTTGAGAGTTGATGTCACGGGTACAACGGACAACAACACTTTGATTTTAAATCAAAGAAATGGATACGGCATAGGTGGCAGGAATATGATTCAGTTTGCTCAAGGATCAGGTGCCCCACTCAGTACCAATATGCGATTTGGGTATGATGGTACAGCTGGAGGTCTCCAAGTAAGAAGTTCTGCAAATGCAGCATTAGCCACATTCTTGAACGGTGGAAATGTTGGGATAGGAATAACTAATCCAGGATATTTGCTTAATGTTAATTCAGCATCAGCAAATGTTACGTTAGCGGGATTCCAATGTGCTGCTGGAGGATTCTGTCAAACTATTGTAACTGATGGTACAAGAACTGTTGACTTTGGAGTTAGCTCAACAGCTGGATATATGGGAACAAATTCTGCTGATGATTTACAAATCAGAACTGGAGCTGCAGCTAAGATCACCATTTTAAATGCAAGTGGCAATGTTGGAATAGGAGTAGCAAATCCAGCGCAAAAATTAACAGTGGGCGCTACAAATGGTCAAACAAATGCATTGGTTAGTGCACGCGCACCGTCTGGTGGAAATTCGTTTGAATTTGGTCATGGCAATACTGCCGGATACGCTTCAACCATTGGAGCAGAGACAAGTTCTGGTAAACCATTTGTTGCCTTTAATTCAGAAGCTGGGACAACTGCGAATACTTATATGACTAGGGGTATTCAAGGAACAGTAATAAGAGGAGATGTTTCTGGCGGATTGAGTGTCCTCAATATCCCAACAGCTTCTGCTGATAACCAAGCAGGTTCAACAATATTTACTCTTAGTGCGGCGGGTCTTATTAATGGTCAAACTATTTCATCAGCAGCATCATTCACAGGCACAGTTAATGCCACCACAGGATACAAAGTTGGCGGGGCCGCTGCTACCGCTGGTAATGTCCTCCGAGGAGATGGTACAAACTTCGTCAGTGCTACACTTGGTGGAGGGGATATCACGGGTGCTGCACTCACGAAGACAGATGATACTAATGTCACCCTTACACTTGGAGGCACTCCAGCTACGTCACTTCTCCGTGCTGCCAGCATGACACTTGGTTGGACAGGTACACTTGCTGTGTCTAGAGGAGGTACTGGAGTGGGGACACTTACTGGTCTTCTCCAGGGTAATGGCACTAGTGCCATTACCGCAGTCACAGGCACTGCAGGACAATTCCCTTATTACAATGGAGCTAACACATTGCTTGCCACTTCAACATTATTTGCAAGCACAAACAGTTATATTGGAATAGGTACCGCTTCTCCGGGTGCAAAACTCGATGTTTATTCACCAATAGATTTGGGCGTTGGGAACAGCGGAGTCAGAGCCAATCGTCCAGCATCACTCGGTCAATATGCCTTCATGGATTATGGATTTAACAGCTCGATGGCATATTTTGGTTCTGTTTATACAGGTTCTGCTGGAGTGTATGGCTCGATGACCTTCCGTCAATATACTCAAGCCGGCGTCTTTAGAGATCCTATAATAATAGATACTAATGGGAACATAACTACGACTGGCACAATCAACGGTCAAACAATTTCTAGTGCAGCCAACTTTACTGGCACAGTTGCTGTGGCCAGCACCTTGAGTTTCGCTACTTCAATTTCTGGTAACAGCAAGATTGTTGCAGCAACAGCTGATGCTTATCTCCGTATAAACCAAGCAAACCAATTCTCGAGCGGTATTTGGCTAGGTACTAGTGCCCTCAGAATGCAATCCAGTACTCTTGAAGTAGGAAGTACTGGTGGGGTAGGAGAAGTCACAATCTCTGGAAGCAATGCAGATGCCACAAACAGAATTACTATCAATGGTAATGCCAATGCAAATTCTTGGTTTAACACTGGTGGATTTGTTGGCATTGGCACAACAACTCCTGGATACAAGCTATCTATAAATGCATCAAATGCCACAGATCATCTCTTCCAAGTAGCGACCACCACGAACCAACAAATATTCACCATTGATACAACAGGAAACGTAGGTATAGGTACATCATCATCACCATTCAAACTTGACGTGGTGGGGAACGGCGCACAAACAGCGCGTATTGGATTGAACGCCGCAGATACTTTGGTGATTGGAGGTGGTCAAGGCAAGATTTCAGTCTTTACCTTCGACCCTATCTACTCTATTGGCGACGTGAATTATGCGACTTACGGTTTGAGCACAATAGGTATTAAAGAAGAGACAACAGACAACGTATACACCACCGAACTTGTTCCAAATGTTGGTTATAAACACACCATTGATTTCAAAACTTCACCAGAAGCTAGTGACCTATGGTTGTTTGCCAGGGCGGTTAATATCAGGAAACACATCAATCAAATGTCGGTGCTTTTGTCCGCAGGAGACAATGCACGTACTTGGTACACTGTCGATCCAAACAACTATACTCTTACTATCTATTCATCTAAGCCAACTTTAGTTTCTTATAGACTTTCAGCTCCTAGGCTCGATGCAGACAAGTGGTCTAACTTTAACCACGATTTCCAGGTGACCGGATATAAAGCAGATATGGATTTCTCTGACTTAACATTTGCATCTTCAACTGCTTCAACTACAGATGCGATTTCTCAAGAATTCCAGCTTGCTTCACTCACTACTTCTTGGAGCGCACTTGATGCTCGAGTTTCAGCTCTTGAACTAACCGCAGCTTCAACTACTGCATCACTTTCACAACTATCTCAAGCTATCCAAGATCAAAACTTGCGTATGACTACTCTCGAATCAAATTTGGCCGACCTTACAAACCAAGCTTCAACCACATTGGCCACAGTTCAAACTGATAGTCAGAGAATTAGCGACCTAGAGAATTTGATAGCATCATCAACTGTCTTTATGTCTGCCACCTCAACTACTGCCACTTCATCAAGCTTTATGGCTTCAGTGATGGATTCAATCTCACAAACATTTGCGAGCGCCACTACTTATTTCAAGGATGTTGTAGTAGAAGCCTTCACAGTAGGCAAGGCAGACAAACCAACAGGTATCACTTTCTATGATTCGGTCACTGGTGATCCATATTGTCTAAAGGTTACTAACGGAGTTCAGATTACTTCAGCTGGTGTTTGTACAGCCAGCGCTCCAAGTGCTCCGATAACAACAACCACTACGACCGCTTCAACCACCATAACCACAGATACAACTACCGCTTCATCAACTCCAACTACTACCGATACCACCACGGCCACTTCTACAGCCCCAATAGTTACTGACGTTGCATCCACAACTCCTCCAGTGGATAATGGGACAACCACACCAGCAATATAAAATATATGGATTTTTATAAACCAAGAAACCGCATAGAGGAAGCATTGAGGGTTATCCAAGAGGAAAAGAATGTTCCCAAAGAACAAATAGCAAGTAAACCAAACAATCCTTTTAGAATTATAAAACCAACTTTAATCTTATTAAGTTTATTTCTTATTGTTGGATTTGTGGCGTATGTAGGGTATTGGGGGGTATCTACAATTGACTATAACAAGGCCTCGGTCACAGGAAATATGATTGCCAACATAAACAAATATGGGAAGATTCCACTCCCAACTGACGAACAGCCTACTATTGTTACCGTTTCCAATCTTGAACCACTACAAAGTCAGCCTATATTTAAGAATGCCAGGGTAGGGGATACGCTACTTATATATACCAAGGCCAGGCGAGCTATTCTCTACAGACCATCAGAAAAAGGGGACAAAGCCATAATAGAAGACGCCACACTAGTAGATTGACCATTAGTGCATTGAGCAACATCCGATGTTGCTCAAAATTACTCCGAATGACATAATTACTGCATGAACAAGCATGCACCAGAAGAGTATTACCATATATACAACAGAGGCATCCAAAAACAGCCTATTTTTAACACGGATGAGGATAGACTACGCTTTCTCTTTCTGATACTTATCCAGCAGGGGAAATCATTGATTAGAAACTTAGGAAGGGAATTAAAGGCAAGTGAGCAACATCGGATGTTGCTCATAAATGATGAATTAATCAGAGGAGTAGTTCTTAACAGAAATGTTGAACTAGTAGCATTTTGCTTAATGCCAAATCACTTTCATTTGATTGTTCGAGAGGTAAATGAGGGGGGTATCTCTAAATACATGCAAAGAGTGCAAAATGCTTATACTAAATATTTTAATACAAAATACAATAAGTCAGGACATCTGTTCCAGGGTTCCTATAGAAGTAAACATGTCACCGACGATGCATATTTACTTCATCTTTCTGCTTATGTGCACAAGAATCCAGCTGAACTAATGAAGGGTAGATGGATAGAGGAGGCTGAGGAAGGGTATTATTGGTCAAGTTTTCAGGACTACATCAAATCTAATCGCTTCCCGCAATTGTTGTCACCAAAAGTGATTATTGATAGATATTTGGATGGTAAAGAACATAATATGACATATAAGAAGTTTGTTAAGACCAGTCTAGCAAAGGAGTGGATAGGGGAATTTAATGAATTAATTAAATAAGCAGGTTGAGCAACATCCGATGTTGCTCAGGGGGGAATTATATATTTTGAGCAACATCGGATGTTGCTCAAAGTGACCTTAAATACGCAAAAAACGCATTGCTGCGTTCTTTGTGGATGTCTATAAGCCGAGTTCTGTATCCCACCGAAATGGGACGATAATCATTTATCTGGGATCCAAATCACTTTGGACCTCTAGCGGCACTCTCTCCCTAAGGAGAGCACGGCCTTGCATTTAAGTAAGTATTTTGCCGTTTCACCCTCATTTCGCCGAAGCTAATGAGATTCGTCTCTGTTCTCAACTCTAGGGTTACCCCCGACAGGTGTTACCTGCTACTCATTTCTCTTGAAGCACATGTGCGACTCAAGAGAACAAATGCTCGGACTTTCCTCTGAAACTTCGCCTAAACGAAGCTCAGCGATTACCCGACATCAGAGGTATTATACCACTATTTTTAGCTGATTACAATGCTTATTCTTATCCACATTTTATCTACAAAAAACATCAAAAAACGCTAGGAAATAAGGGTATTTTTGGATAAAATTGAGTCATTAGAAGAGTGCGATTTAATAATTTTAGTCCATGCAAGATTCATATAAATTTAGCTTTAATTCGATATTAGCATTAGTGTTTCTGCTTCCATTATTCTTTATGCCTGCGACGATGCTGCCACTTGGGGTATCAAAGGCAGCGATAGCTTCACTCGGCGTAGTTATTATATTCCTAGTGTTTTTATACGAGACATTGAAGCAAGGAAAATTGGTTTTCCCTTCAGCATATGTCCTTTGGGGAGTTTTCGCTTTGCCTCTTGTTTATTTGGCTTCAGGCCTTACAGGTTTATCCCAAAAGGTTTCTATCTTTGGATATAACTTCGAACCTGGGACATTTGGCTCAATCATTATCCTTTCGGTTCTATTCGGAGTTTTGGCAGTAGTATTGGTTGATAGTGGTAAAATTCTTCGAGTCTATGGTGCCATGCTTCTTTCTTTGGCTATTATTTCTCTATTTGCTCTTGTTAAGGTATTTTCTGGAGGAAAAGCACTTGAATTTGGAGCTTTTAGTGGAGTTATGGGTAACCCAATAGGTGCCTGGACTGATTATGCGATGATGTTTGGACTAACATCACTCATTTCTCTCTTTGCGCTCGAAATATTGCCTATGAAGGCCACTCTAAAGAAAATTGTTTATGGTCTTCTTGCCGTCTCGGTGTTTATGCTTGTGGTCATTAACTTCTCTACAGCATGGGAACTTGTATTTGTTGGTTCTCTAGTAGCAGTTGTTTACTTTATGACTATAGAAAAGCGTTTTGGTCGTATGGATGGAGATTCTTCTCATACAAACATGGGTAAATTCTCTCTACCTCTTATTGTGATGATTATCGCGTTACTCTTTGTCTTTAATCCAAATGTTTCTGGTACTCAGGGCGGTATTGGTAATACAATCTCTGGTGCTTTTGGAGTGAACAACTCAGATGTCAGACCAGCACTTTCTACAACCTTTAGTGTTGTTGAATCTTCAATCAAAGCACATCCACTACTAGGTTCTGGACCAAACACCTTTGATAGAGATTGGCTAATGTACAAACCAGCGGTGATTAACTCAACCACTTTCTGGAATGCGGCCTTTCCATTTGGATTTGGTTTTCTTCCTACTCAGATTGGTGCGACTGGTATACTCGGGACACTTGTTTGGATTCTCTTCTTTATAGTATTTCTATGGATTGGAGGTAAGGCTCTGGCTAGGAATTCTGAAAACAAAGCAGAGAGATTCATAGCTGTCTCTTCGTTTATTGGTTCGATATTCTTGTGGCTAGCAATGTTCATGTACGTACCATCTATGACAGTGCTCGCTTTCGCATTTATCTTCACCGGTATTTGTGTGGCTTCTTCTGGAATAGTTGGAGCAGTCAAGCACCGAGAAGTTTTCTTTGCGAAGAATATGATTATTAACTTCGTTTCTGTATTGCTCATGATTATCCTTGGTTTAGGCACTGCTTCTCTAGGCTTTGTTTCTTTACAGAAAACACTTTCAGTGGTTCATTTTGAAAAGGCTCTAGTATTGTCTAATACAAAAGATTCAAAGATAGAAGATGTTGAAGCACAAATTGCGAACGCTCTTAATCTATCTCAAGAAGATATTTACTATAGTGCTATCTCACAACTTGAATTTTCAAAGGCTCAAGGTATATTGAATTCAACAACAGGTACACCAGAACAGAACAGACAAGATTTCCAGACCGCTATTCAAAAGAGTATCCTTGGAGCACAAGGCGCCATCAATATAAATCCAGGCAACTATCAAAACTGGATTACTCTTGGATCACTCTACGGAGCATTGGTACCAAAACCACTATCTATCCCTGGAGCCTACGACAATGCTAAGACTGCCTACCAAGAAGCTCTAAAGAGAAATCCTCAAACTCCTGAAGCCTCACTATTCTTGGCTAAACTTGAATTCGACAATGGCAACAACGAAGCAGCCAGGAAATACATCGATGAATCATTGGCTAAGAAACAAGACTATGCAGATGCATATTTCCTCCTTACTCAAATTGAAATCAAAGACAACAATATAGACAAGGCTATCAAATCAGCAGAAACAACAGCTATTCTAAGACCAGACAATGCGGGATTATTCTTCCAGTTAGGTATCCTCAAATATTCCAACAAGGACTATGCAGGTGCAATAGAAGCTTTGAATTATGCTTTGAAGATTATTCCTGATTATGCCAATGCCAAGTATTACCTAGGACTCTCGCTTGACCTCGCAGGAAGACACGATGAAGCCATTGTTCAATTTGAAGATCTTGTAAAGACAAATCCTGATAACCAAGCAGTGATAGCAGTACTCGCAAACTTAAAAGCAGGCAAGGATGCTTTCTACAAACTTAATGATGCTAAACCAACAGGCAAAACAACTCCTCCAATCACCACCACTCCAAAAATCCAACAGTAAAAATGGTTCGTAAGATTTTCAGTTTCTTCTATAAAGAGACAAGCACTCTGCACAAGGCTGCTTATCTTTTGGGGTTCTTCGCAATCCTCTCGCAAGTAATGGCCTTTGTGAGAGATAGATTGCTCGCGCATATGTTTGGAGCGGGGACAGCTCTTGATACCTACTATGCTGCCTTTCGTATTCCAGATTTTCTGTTTGTGACCATCGCATCACTAGTATCTCTGTCAGTAGTTGTGCCGTTCATCATAGAAAAGGAAAAAGAGAGCAAAGAAGCGCTGCATGACTTTATAGATAATCTTTTTTCTTTCTTTTCTATTGTGATGATTAGTGTTTGTGTGGTTTTGTTTTTCTTGATGCCGTATTTTTCTTCGATATTATTCAAAGGGTTTTCTGGTGAAGCATTAAACGAAGTTATTCTTTTATCCAGAATATTTCTAATCTCGCCACTTGCTTTAGGTTTTTCGAATCTCTTAGGTTCGCTCACTCAAGCTTATAATCGGTTCACTATTTATGCAGTGGCACCTCTCTTGTATAACTTGGGAATTATTCTAGGGATAATATTCCTTGCACCTCAGTTTGGAATCATGGGTGTGGCTATAGGAGTGGCTGTGGGCTCAATCATGCATGCGGTTATCCAGATTCCATTTGTGATTAAGATTGGTTTAATGCCTCGAATTTCTAGTCGAATTAATTTTAATTCTATTAGGAAATTGGCCTCGCTTTCTCTACCCCGAACTCTCACTTTGTCCATAAATCATGTTGCGACTATCTTTATGATCTCTATGGCCTCACTCATGACCGCGGGTTCTATCTCTGTGTTTTCTCTGTCTCTAAACATTCAATCTGTACCTCTGACAGTTATTGGGGTTAGTTATTCTTTGGCCGCTTTCCCAACTCTCTCAAGACACTTTGCTGACAAGAATATGAAGGAATTTGTTTCTCATATGGCTATCACTGCTCGTCATATTATCTTTTGGTCTTTGCCCATAACAGCGTTATTTGTGGTTATAAGGGCTCAGATTGTGAGAGTTCTCTTGGGTACTGGGAGATTTGATTGGGATGATACTCGTTTGACTGCGGCTGCCCTGGCACTCTTTGCCGTATCCACTGTTTTTCAGAGTTTGATGCTTCTTTTTGTAAGAGCTTTTTATTCTGCAGGTCACACCAGAAAGCCTCTTATAATAAACCTGCTTTCCACGATAATTCTCATGTTGTGTACCTACGGTTTGGTAAAGGTGTTCTATGATTTCGCAGGATTTAGGTATTTCATTAGTGCGCTCATGAAAGTACAAGACTTACCTGGAAATGTAGTACTCATGTTGCCACTTGGATATTCTATCGGGACGATAATAAACGGAGTCATCCACTGGATTGGTTTTGAGAAAGACTTTGGAGGTTTCTCCAAGGAAGTTAACCGCACTCTCTTCGAGTCATTTGGTGCGTCAGTGATACTTGGTTATGTCAGTTATATTGGACTAAATATTTTTGGGCCAATCTTTGGGACAGTCACTCTATTAGGAGTATTCTTGCAAGGATTCATCGCGGGTATTATGGGCATCATTGCCGCTCTTGGAGTTTTGTATTTATTAAACAGTCGAGAATTAAAAGAAGTCTGGGATTCTATCCATGCGAAGTTTTGGAAAGCCAAAATTATTTCTCCTGACCCAGAGGTGGTATAGTGCTGTATATGCAAAATATACGCAATTTCTCAATTATTGCTCATATTGACCACGGCAAGTCTACCTTGGCCGACAGAATGCTTGAAATCACAGGCACTATTGAGGCTCGCAAGATGATGAACCAAGTATTAGATTCTATGGAGCTTGAGAGGGAGAGAGGTATCACTATCAAAATGCAGCCAGTACGTATGGAGTATAAACATGGTTCAATTGACTATATTTTGAACCTCATTGATACTCCTGGGCACATAGACTTCTCATATGAAGTCTCTAGAGCACTCCTTGCTGTAGAAGGTTCTATTCTCCTAGTAGACTCAACTCAGGGGGTTCAAGCACAAACGTTGACCACACTAGGTATGGCTCGAGATGCTGGCTTGGTAATCATCCCAGTGCTTTCAAAAATTGATTCACCACTCGCCAGAATAGAAGAGGTGAAAGAAGAAATAGTAGAACTCCTAGATTGTCATGCAGAAGATATCATTCTTGTTTCTGGTAAAACTGGTGAAGGAGTAAAAGATTTGCTTGATGCCATCATTAAGAGAGTGCCAGCTCCAAAAATTCTCACTCACACCGCTACTACCTTTAAATCATTGGTTTTTGATTTTAAATATTCTAACCACCGTGGAGTAATAGTATTCGTACGAGCACTCGAAGGGTCGATTAAAAAAGGAGATAACTTAATCTTCAAAATTGCTAATAAGAAATTTCAAGCCTTAGAGGTTGGTGTTTTCACCCCAGAGGAAACTCCAAGAGAAAATCTAAAGGAAGGAGAGATAGGTTATATCGTCACTGGTATTAAAGAGCCTGGAGTGGTCTCTGTAGGAGATACTGTGGCTCTAGGGAATGATACAGAAGAAGCCTTGCCTGGATACCAAAAAGCTCGACCTGTGGTCTGGGCTTCAATATATCCAGAAAGCCAAGATGATTTTACACTCCTCAAACAAGCTTTACTTCGACTTAAACTTTCTGATTCAGCCTTCTCATTCGAAGAAGAAAACTCTGGAGTGCTTGGGCGGGGATACAGATGTGGTTTCCTCGGGATGCTTCACCTCGAGATAATCACAGAGAGACTCCGTCGGGAATTTAATCTACCTCTCATCATTACTTTGCCTTCCATTACTTATGTAGTGACTTATAAAAACGGTACAGAGGAAACTATTTATACCCCATCTTTCTTCCCCGAGGATCACCTTATACAATCAGTGAAAGAACCTTGGGTCAAAGCCACCATCATCACACCACCAGATTACCTAGGTTCAATCCTCAAACTTCTTCATGAACACGAGGCAGAAGTAGGTCATACAGAAAGTTTTGGAGATGCGCGTACATCGATTTCTTTCATGATGCCACTCAGGGAACTTATGAGAGGATTTTTTGATAAATTAAAGAGCACCACTTCTGGTTTTGGTTCTATCTCATATGACCTCGATGAAATGAGAGATGCAGATGTCACTCGTCTGGATATCCTTGTTGCTGATGAACCTGTGCCTGCTTTTGCAAAGGTTATCTCCAGGAGACAAGTAGAAGGGGAAGCAGAAGTGTCTGTAGAGAAATTGTCTAAAGCTTTACCAAGACAAATGTTCACATTAAAGATTCAAGGCAAAGCATTGGGGAGAATTATTTCTAGTCGAACACTCAGTGGGATGAAAAAGGATGTGACCCAACATATGTATGGAGGAGACATCACTCGAAAAATGAAGCTCAGAGAGAAACAAAAGAAAGGCAAAAAGAAAATGGCCGAGAGAGGCAAGGGAAGTGTCACTATCCCTCAAGACGTCTTCCTCAAAATGATGCGCTCAGAATAGGCTTATCTGTAGAAAGCGGGCATGTAGAGGATAATCATCGAAACGATCATAAGGACCGCGAGGACTACTCCGACTGCATGAAGCTTTTTCTTGTGTCTCTTGTCAAACATGATGTGCCTCATGTTACCATAAGGATACTAATTTGCCACTATGCGAGAACTTCGACAAAAACAAATCATTAAACATCGACTGTATTCCTTGCCTTCTCTTATAATTTTTGGATTGATTACAATTTTTTTAATTCATGGAGCTTATGGTGTAGTAAAGAAGGGTATTGAGAGCAAATCCAAAATAAATTTGTTGAATGAAAGGAAGGTGAATTTGCTCAATAGGCAATGGGAACTAAAGGATTCTATAGACAGCATTCAAACCGAAGAAGGTATAGACAAGGAAATCAAGGAGAAATTCAGTGTTTCTAAAGAAGGCGAGAAGGTTGTAGTTATTATAGACCCCAAGCCTATAGCCACTTCTACAGAAGAAAAGGTGACACCTTGGTATAAAAAGCTTTGGGAGGGTATAATAGGAGACTAACAAAAAAAATATATGAAAAAAATAGAAATATATTCAACACCAACCTGTCACTTTTGCCATCTAGCCAAGGATTATTTTACTGCGAATAAAATAGCCTTTACTGACTATAATGTAGCCACAGACATAGAAAAGAGAAAAGAAATGCTTTCTAAAAGCGGACAAATGGGTGTTCCTGTCATAATCATTGATGACAAAGATATAGTGGTTGGATTTGACCAAGACAGATTGAAGTCACTCCTAGGTATATAAGGTGCCCGCAGTAGGATATCTCACACCTCGGAAACCCACGGTTTTCCCAAACCTTCCTTCACGGGAGACCAGATGTTCTCCCGACCCCTCTCTGGTTCGATTCCTACCTAAACAAATTGGTGCCCGCGGTAGGAATCGAACCTACATCTATTCCTTAGGACGGAACCGTTCTATCCATTGAACTACGTGGGCTAAGCCTTGTGAATATAGCATATTATTTGAAAAAACGGCATATTTTGGTATAGTAGTCTCCATGACTCCAGAGGAAAAAGAGCTCTTAATGCGGTCTGTAAAGCTTTCTGAGGATAACAACAAAATCCTATTAGGCATTAGACGTACATTGCATTTGCAGGCTATCTGGAGTGTTGTAAAGATTGCCATAGTCGTTATCCCACTTGTGGCTGGTTATATCTTCCTTCAGCCATATTTGAACAACGTAATGGGTGGGGAATCAATAGGCTCAAGTCTGAGAGATTTACCTGCGAACCTCAAGGGGGTTCAAGATCTCTTAAATGGTCAGTAAAATATTGCCAAGATAGCTCAGTTGGTAGAGCATTCCCCTGAAGAGGGAAGGGTCCCCAGTTCGAACCTGGGTCTTGGCACCAATAATAAAAATACTACAACGAGTTGTGGTATTTTTATTATTTGACACAGGTTCGAACGCCGAAGGGGGTCGGGGAAACTGTAGTTTCCCCGTGGAGGAAGGATTGGGAAAACCGTGGGTTTCCCAGGAGTGAGATCCTGGGTCTTGGCACCAATAATAAAAGATAGTAGTTTTCTTTGCACGATATTTTTCTGCTGAAAAATTCTCTACTCAAGCCAAGCTTTCCGTAAGGCACGAAAACTACTATCTTTTATTATTAGACCCAGAGTGAGGACCTTATTGGCCTTTGACCTTGAGTCTAGTCTGGCGATTCTTGTCCATCTTTGGAAGGTGGAGGATAAGCAATCCATATTTCTCAACTGCCTCTGCTTCATCTACATCTATTTCTTCTGGGAGGACGACTGTGCGAACAAATGAACCCCAATAAAGTTCTCGGTGATAATAATCTTCGGCTGAGATAGTTCTTTCTTCTTCTCTTTTACCACGGATAGTGACAGAGTCTCTGGTGATAGCCACATCCAAATCTTCTGGTTTAACTCCAGCCACCATGGTCTTTATCACTATTTCTGATGGGGTTTGATAAACATCAACTGTGAGTTGACCCTCTTCTTCATCATCATAGAGACCAGTCTTACTTTTTGGTATTTCTTCTATCTCTGTTGAAGCTTCGTCTTCTAGTTTGACTGCGCCAGTTAATCTTTCAAAAAACGATCTTTTGTTCTGCATATTTTTATTATTCCTTTGTATTATAACAGTGATTTATTTGGTATAAAAGTTTATAAGTGGATATCATGTTAAGAACTTTTTTGGAGTTTTATTGATTTTACTTTCTCAAACAAAAGCAGGAGAACTACTATACCAGCCCAAACAACACCGAAAGTGACGAAGGTGCCCAAATCGTTTTGGTCAACAATAAACAAGTTGAAGACAGTGTGAAAACTAACTGCAAGTACAAAGGCGAGGAAGCCCCAAATAATTTTATCTAGTAGTGGTTTATAGAAGTGTAGTGAGATGGCGAGACCTATAGTGGCAGAAGAGATCACGTGTAGAAGCGAAGCACCAATAAACCTCATATTACCCATAAGTAATCCATTCATAATATCTTTTTGGACGAGTGGATTCAGTATAAATAATGCATTTTCTAAGGCCACGAATCCAAGAGCCGCTGTAATCATAAATATCATAGGGTCAATAGCTTCATCGTCATCGGCTTTTGTTCGAATGGCTATGAAATATGCAGCCAAGAATTTAAAAGCTTCTTCAAGTATGGCCCAGAGGGTGAAAGTAGCGACTCCAAGTCCAGGAAAGGTGTCAGCTACTATTTTTTGAAATGGTATGACTAGTATTACTACGGCTGAGCCGGCCAAAAAAGTTTTTAATATAAGAAAATTTGATTCTGGATTCCTCGCATCTTCTCGGAGCCAAAACATTAACCAAAGGATGGCAGGAATGAATCCTCCTACTAAGGCCCAAAAAATTGTTTGAAAATCAATCATAAGTATTATTAATTTTTAACTGGCCACTTTTCAACCAAGAGGAATGTTTTTGAATCATTGTTCGGTCTGTTCTGCCAAATTTCTTCGGTCACAAAAGGCATGAATGGGTGCAATAGCTTTAGAGAGTTTTCTAAGATGTAGTAGAGAGTGGTTCCATACTCTGGTTTGCCCTTACTTTCTTCGATGATTTCATCTGCGAAGCGGTGCCAGATGTATGCATAGATTTTCTCTGCAGCTAGGTAGAAACGATAACTCTCCATATCCAAAGTGATGTCAGCAGCCAATGCATTGAACTCATCAACCAAAGTTTGATTTAATTCACCTTCATTTTTTTGAGAGAAGACAAAGCGCGCAATGTTCCAAATTTTATTAGAAAACTTCCCATAAGCCTTCACTTTCTGAATATCAAACTTACTGTCTGCCCCCGGGCCAATACCGACAATCATAGACATGCGGAGAGCATCTGCGCCGTATTCATTGATTATCTCAAGCGGGTCCACACCATTGTCGAGTGATTTGCTGAATTTCTGACCCTTTTGATCTCTGAGCATCCCATGTAGATAGATTGTTTTGAAAGGTATCTCACCAATAAGATACTGAGACATAAGTATCATACGAGCTACCCAAAAGAAAAGAATTTCATAGCCAGGGTTAATCACACTCGTTGGGTGGAATCTTTTCAAATCTGAGGCATCTACATTTGGCCAACCAAGAGTCGAAAATGTCCAAAGTCCAGACGAAAACCAAGTATCCAAAGTATCTTCGTCTTGAATCCAACCAGCTTCCTTTGGAGCTTCTAGGCCACAATAAACCTCATTGTCTTTGTACCACACAGGAATCCTGTGACCGTACCAAATTTGCCTTGAGATACACCAATCACGTAGGTTTTCTATCCAGTTGAAGTAAACCTTCTCAAAATGTTCTGGGATGATCTTTATCTCACCATTTCTGACTGGTTCGAGCATCAATTCCTTTAGAGATTTGTTTCCTCTTTCTGCAATTTTTTTATTTACGTCCACGAACCACTGGAGCATAATTTGTGGCTCAATTGTTCCTCCTGACCTTTGGGCTGTAGCCACTCGATTTGTATAGTTCTCATCAATAGAGACGAGCAAACCTTTATCCTTTAACTTCTCCACAATCTTGTCTCTAGCCTCTGTGATCTTCATTCCTGCGAATTCTCCTGCGATGGGTAGGAGTCGTCCGTAGCTATCAATGATTTGTTCTTTGTCCAACTTATATTTTTCTGCAAGGGCGAAGTCTTCGTGAGAGTGCCATGGAGTGATGGTCATGACCCCAGTACCGAACTCCATATCTATAATCTCATCCTTGATAATGGTGGCTTCAATAGGTCCATTGATCCACTCAAGGTTTATCTTTTGCATATGTTGCCAGTCTTTGTAGCGAGTATCATCTGGATGCATGACCACATACTTGTCTCCAAATTTTGTTTCTGGTCTGGCGGTACCTATTTCAAACGGTCCATACTTGAAGGTATAAAATTTTCCTTTGCGTTCTTCATAAACAAGTTCATCGTCAGAGACTACAGTTTGACCCTTGGTGTCCCAATTCACAATCCTCGAACCTCTGTATATCAGCCCATCATCATACATTTTCTTAAAAGCTGTCCTCACTGCGACGTTGCGAGCCTTATCCAAAGTGAAAGCCTCGCGTGACCAATCGAGAGATGCACCCACCTTACGTAATTGACCAACAATAGTTTTTCTGCTTTCTTCAACAAACTTATCAACGTGTTCTAGAAATTTTTCTCTGCCTATATCTTTTTTCTTTATACCTTCCTTCTCTAAAAGTTTAGTTACCTTGGCATCTGTGGCTATAGCTGCATGGTCAGTGCCAGGGAGCCACAAAGTTTGTTTGCCTTGCATTCTGTTATACCTGATCAATGTGTCCTGCATCGAATCCTCAAGGGTGTGTCCCAAATGGAGTACTCCAGTTGCATTCGGAGGGGGAAGTATAATAGAGAAAGTTTCTGCGTCTGGTTTAGTTATCCCCAGCTCTATAAGCTTGTCTGGATTAAAAAGGCCACTCTTCTCCCAAAGAGTGTAGATTCGGGTCTCTGTATCCTGTGGATTATAGGGCGTAAGAAACTTCTCGTTCATACGTCATTCATATTAGCACGTGTTCTCTATTAGGTTATAGTGAGTATAAAGGACAAAATTATCAAAAGAAATTATGAATTTGCATAAAACTCAAAGGCTGGTGTAAATGTATAAACATAGAAGTCTTTGAGGAAGAAATTGATATTTGATAAAGGACATTAATCTAATAAAGGACATATAGCTTAAATACGTTGATATATATGAATATTTGTTGATATGGGGTTATTGGCTCACATATTGACAAATTATATAATAAACGTAATGTAAGAAAATCGATGAAGACATTAATATTCAGCACGAAATTTAAGAAAGCTCTAGCCACATATCTAATGGGGGCTTTGTTAGTGTTGAACTTTCCATTTCAGGCCTATGCTGCATTGGTAACTGTTGACTTACAGGCTAATGGATTAAACGCTTTAACTCTCGCCACCTCAACAGATTCCTTTGATATTTCAGTATTTTCTACGAATGCAGCCAGTTGTCAGATGACAGCACCCACTGCTTCAGGAATTTCTCCTTCAGCTAGTATGCACGTGAACCCCGGTGATGCTTTCTACCCAAGCATAGGTGGAAGTGTCACTTTCTCTGTGACTTGTGATGATGGAACAGGTGTGACCGCCTCAGACAGTGTGGTTGTTTCTCTACCAGCAATTTCTGTCCCTACACCTCCGACTGTAAACATCACTGCCAATGGTACTCATGGTTCAATCACTCTCACATCTCCAGCTACTTATACATACACATGGACTTCAACCAACGCTACCAGTTGTGTCCTCACATCTCCAACAGCTTCAGGTATATCAACAGCAGGCACCAGTTCAGCAGTTGCACCAGGTAGTGCTTTCTATCCTGCAGTCGGTGCTCCAGTGACTATCACTATCAACTGTACCGATGGGACTACTACAGTTTCTGATTCAGTGGTGATAAATCTTAGTCCAGGCGGAGGTGGGGGTGGCGGTTCTTGTACACTTCCAACTATAAACAGCTCCCTTACAGCTTCAGGCACTGTCAGCACAGCCTTTTCATACACTGTAACCACTACCAGCACTTCTACTCCAACTTACTCAATAGGAGCTTCGGTCCTTCCAACAGGACTATCGTTTAGCACTACTACAGGGGTAATCTCAGGCACACCAACTCAAAGTGGCACATTTAATATAAACATCACCACCACAAATCCTTGTGGTACTGATGCTAAAACACTCGTATTAACCATAGCAGCCGGCGGAGGCGGAGGCGGTGGTGGCCCAGTCTGTGGTACTCTTCCAACCATAAACAGCTCCCTAGCTGCTTCAGGTACTGTAAATACTGCCTTTTCATACACCATCACTACTACCAGTACCTCTACACCAAACCTTTCAATAGGTTCATCAACCCTACCAGTTGGTTTGTCCTTTAGTTCTACTACAGGAATAATTTCTGGTACTCCAACCCAAGTTGAGACTCAAAACATAATCATTACAGCTACTAACCCTTGTGGTTCTAATACCCAAACATTGGTTATCACCATAGCAGCAGCCGGCGGAGGTGGAGGTGGCGGAGGAGTAACACCACCAGTTGTATCATCAGGAGGTGGTGGAGGCTCAGGCGGACATAGACACCCAATAGTTACTACTACTTCTACAGGTCTTGAGTGTTTTTACCTCAGAGACTATATGAGACGCGATTTTAATAATGATCCTATTGAAGTGATGAAACTTCAGGCTTTTCTATTGAACTTCGAAGGTTACACCTATGTGACTGTTAACGGAGTTTTCGATCAAGCTACCTTTGATGCCGTTTCAGCCTTCCAGATGAAGTATGAAGCAGACATCCTTACACCATGGGGCCACACTGCTCCAACAGGCTATGTATATATTTTGACCTTGAAGAAAGTCAATGAAATCTATTGCCAGAGATTATATCCAGTAACTGACGCGCAACAGCTCGAAATCAACGCCCACAGAGCCCTACTTGAGCGCCTAAATGCAACAGGTGGTACTCTACCAAGCAACCAAGAAGTGGGTCTAAATGCCACAACCACACCAACAATACCAATTATTGGTGAGTTGTCTCCGCCTAAAGGACAAAATATCTCAAATATAGCTACAGCCCTGTTTGCATTCCCGACCACGATGCAAGGATTTATGCAGTGTCTCTATGAATGGCTGCTAATACTAATTGTCCTTTATTTCTTAGGAGATGTCCTTAAAGATGTCCTATATAAAGAATCAGAAGAAAATGTCCTTAAGAAATTCATAGCCAAGTGGACAACTATCATCATGGGATTAATTGTAGCCATCATCGTCGCCTTCATAATGTTTGAATGGTGTTTAATCTTCCCACTCGTTGTGGCTCTCATACTTTCAATCATTTGGGTTTCTATCTATCCAAAGCATGACTCAATAAATGCTCATATCAAATCTTGGTACATTGTCCTTAGAGCACGAGGAAAGTCTATGTGGATAAAATTCAGGAACAAGAATAATCAATTACCTCCAGTAGTCAGCGCCTTTACTGCAGACAAGACTCTAATGAAGGTTGATGAGAAGGGAGACAAGAAGACTAACTAAGAGAGAGGTTCCCTCGAGCTTCTATAGAATGAGTTTCAAGTGCTAAATTTGGATTTTTGAGCAAGTTTATAAAGCCAGTTATTCCTATCATCACGGCATTGTCCGTAGTAAGAGAGTTCTCTGGGAGAAGGAGATTGAGGCCAGTATTCTTGGTTTTAATTTTCTCTAATTCACTCCTTAGATATTTGTTCGCAGATACTCCACCAGCCACAATGAGAGTGTTCACTCCATATTCCTCGAGGGCTTTTTCTGTTTTGGTGATGAGAACTTCTATGGCTGCATCTTCAAAGGCTCTAGCCATCTCTTCTTGAACTTCTTTGGTGATAGTTTGATCTTTTAGTCTATACAAAACAGAAGTTTTGAGCCCAGAAAAGGAGAAATCATAGTCATTTGAATGAATCATAGGACGGGGAAGCTCGAATGTGGGAGTTAGACCAGAAGCTCTGTGCAAGTCAGCCAATTTAGAAATTTTTGGTCCTCCTGGATATTCTAGGCCGAGTAATCTAGCCACCTTATCAAATGCTTCACCAACCGCATCGTCTCTAGTTTGGCCGATGACCTCATATTCTCCATAATTTTTAATATGAACTAATTCTGTGTGACCTCCGGAAACTAGGAGAGCGATGGCTGGCAGTATTAATCTTTCTTTTATCCCAAAGAGAGTGGAGTAAATATGACCTTCCATATGGTTTATAGGCAAGACTGGTATACCCCATCTTTCACCAATTTCTTTGGAGAAAACAATACCTGCCCAAAGAGCTGGTTCAAGGCCAGGTCCAGCTGTAACTGCAACATAATCTATATCTGGTTTATCCAAACTTTCACGCGCTTCTTTGAGTACTTTCTCTACTAAAACGGGTAAATTCTTCTCATGTTCTCGCTTGGCTAGCATAGGCACAACTCCACCGAATTCTTTGTGCATTTCTATCTGGGAAACGAGGGCGTTCGAGAGGATTTTAAACTGAGGTGCGTCGAGGTTGCCACTACACTCGAGTAGGGCGACGGCGGTTTCATCACAACTGGTTTCTATGGCTAGGATTTTCATTAAAACAGTAATTATTAGTATATAGGACTATAAACTAAGTGTATAATAAGGTAATGATTAAGGATTATGTACGGGCCGCCAATTATTTGAGCGCCATTCAGATTTATTTGTGGGACAATTTTTTATTAGAGAGACCATTGTCGAGTGATGATATAAAGTCGAGACTCCTAGGTCACTGGGGGACTTGTCCGGGGATTAACTTTGTTTATGCGCATTTGAACGACGTCATCATCAGGCATAAACAAGATATGATGTTCATCCTCGGTCCTGGGCACGGTTTCCCAGCACTCCAAGCCAATTTGTTCTTGGAGAGAACACTCGGTCAATTTTATCCAGAAGCTACACAAGATGAGAGTGGAGTAAAATATTTGGCTAAAAACTTTAGCTGGCCATACGGTTTCCCAAGCCACTCGAACCCCGGAGCACCCGGCGTCATCCTCGAAGGCGGTGAACTCGGTTACTCTCTCTCAACTGCATGGGGAACAGTTTTAGATAATCCAAAACTTATAACTGTATGTTTAGTAGGTGATGGAGAAGCAGAGACGGGTGCACTTGCTACTTCGTGGCATCTAAGCAAATTCGTGGACCCAAAGACCAATGGCGCAGTCCTCCCGATTCTCCACTTGAACGGCTACAAGATTTCTGGACCAACGGTTTTTGGTCGAATGAATAATGAAGAACTAAAAGAACTTTTTCATGGATACGGCTATGAACCAATCATTGTAGATGGAGAAGATGGTGAACTTTATGAGAGGATGCCCGTCGCTCTTGATAGTTGTTTAGAGAAAATAAAAAAACTTCAGAGTGAAGGCAAGGCAGAAGGTGATTCTTATCCGCGATATCCAATGATTGTTCTACGAACCAAAAAGGGTTGGACAGGAGTGAAGGAATCTAGAGGCAGAAAGATAGAGGACAACTGCCTAGCTCACCAAGTTGTTTGTTCGCATGTGAAGAGTGATCCAGAAGAACTCAAATCTGTTGAAGCATGGCTTCGTTCATACAACTTCGCCGAATTATTTGATAAGGAAAAAGGCTTTAACCAAAGTATCACAGACCTTATACCTCCACCCGAACTTGCGATGGGGAACAACAAACATACTTTTGGGCTTAAATATACTGGTCAACCACTTAACCTTCCAAATGCAGAAACTTTGATGGAAGATGCAAGTGTCCCCGGCACTATTGGTTCGAGCAGTATGATTCGCATGTCTCTTTATCTAAAGGAAGTTTTCAACAAGAACAAAGAAAGCAAAAATTTCCGCCTCATGTCTCCTGACGAAACTTATTCAAACAAACTCCAAGCTGTTTTCCCCGAAACCTCTCGAGCTTTCGCTGGACCAATAGAACCTTGGGACATCGACCTTTCACTCGATGGTCGAGTAATGGAAATGCTCTCAGAGCACTCGCTCCAAGGTTTGGCCCAAGGTTATATCCTGACTGGACGACACGCCGTCTTCGCTTCGTATGAAGCATTTGTCCAAGTAGTCTCTAGTATGGCTGATCAGTATGCCAAGTTCTTGCACGTTGCCCGAGAGATATCTTGGAGAGGTGACATACCATCACTCAATTATATTTTGACCTCTAGTGGTTGGAGACAAGAACACAACGGCTTCTCCCACCAAAACCCAGGCTTCATAGATACGATGCTCCAGAAGCAAGGATGCTTTGTGAAGGTTTTCTTCCCACCCGATGGGAACACTGCGCTCGCCGTGCTCGAACAATGTTTAAAATCTAAAAATGAAATCAATTTGATTGTGGCTGGTAAAACTGTTGAACCAAGATGGCTCGATGCGAATTTGGTGAAGCAAGAACTCCAAACAGGGCTCATGACTTGGGACTTCGCCAGTGATGAAAATCCTGATCTAGTCTTCTCTGCTGCTGGAGAATATCTCACTAAAGAAGCACTCGCAGCTATGATGATTATTCGAGAGAAGTTACCAGAAATTAAACTGCGCTATGTGAACATCTTAGAGATCTCCGCCATAGGTATAGGCAACTCGATGTGCAAAGTGCCACTACACTCATTCAATGATTATTATATGGAGGACAAGCCGGTCATCTTTAACTTCCACGGTTATCCAGAGACACTCAAGCAAGTTTTGTTCGACCACCAAGATGGTAAGAATAGATTCTATGTTCATGGTTATACAGAAAACGGCTCAACCACAACACCATTCGACTTGCACCTCAGAAACAAAACTAGCCGCTACGACCTCGCGATGGAAGCCTTTAAAATCTTGGCTGAAAGAAATGTTATCCCCACGAGTCAAGCAGAGCAATTGACCGAAGAGTTCACTCGCAAAATCGCAGCGCATCATGAGTACATTATTAAAAACGGAGTAGACCCAGAAGAAATTAATAATTGGGTGTGGAAACGATAAATCTATGAAAACTTTAACTGTCAATGTAGGAAGTGAATCGAAGAAATATGCGCTTTATGAAGATAATAAAGAGATTTGGAATGTGCATATAGAAGAGAGAGATGGACAATTAGATGAAACAAAATTAGCCGAACTGTTTGATGTGATTGCATTTAGAGTGGTGGCTCCAGGGACATATTTTAGGCAACACCGGGTTATAGATAGTGAGTTCATAAAGCAATTAGAATTAGCTCGGGAAAAAGCTCCACTCCACATAGACAGAACCTTGGCTGAGATAAAACATTTTCAAACCAAGTTTGCGAATACTAAGATGGTGGCTATTTCGGATTCTGCTTTTCACTCTACTTTGCCTGACTACGCACGACTTTATGCTTTGCCTACAGAGGATGCGAAGAGTTTGGACATAGAACATTTTGGGTACCACGGCATCTCGTTCTCATATATTGTGGAGAATTTAAAGGCCCAAAATAATTTGCCAGAGAAAGTGATCATTTGTCACCTTGGTGGAGGTTCGAGCATCACCGCAGTTAAAAATGGCCAAAGTATTGATACTTCGATGGGCTTCACTCCACTTTCTGGTTTGACTATGGCTACAAGGGTAGGGGAAATTGATCCGGGTGCATTGGTCTATCTCTCAGAAGCCAAAAATCTCCACGGAGAAAAATTTGAAGAATATTTGGCTCATCAATGCGGGTTCCTCGGCTTCGCTGGGACTCCTAGTATGAAGCAACTCATCGCACAGGAAGCGACGGATGAAAAATCAGCTATGGTAATAAAAATGTTTGTCTATCAAATTCAGAAATATATCGGGGCCTATACAGTCGCTCTAGGAGGCCTAGATCTCCTCGTCTTCTCCGGAGGTATCGGAGAACCATCAGAACCAATCCGCTCCAAAATCCTCGCGGGCCTTGGTGAACTAGGGAGGAATTTCTTAGTTGTGCCCACCGACGAATCCGCAGAGATGAACCGCATAGCTAAAAGTTTGTAGAATATGAAATTCATAATGCTCAATGGTTCGTCTTGTTCAGGAAAAAGTGAATTGTTAAGAAAGGTATTAGAGAAAAAAGACAGATATTATAAACTCGCCTACGATTCTCAGAAGTGGTTGTTTTCAAAATATACTCCGGATACACACTTTCAGGATGTGAGGAAGATTCAGAAAGCTCTGGCTGAATGTGTTTGTGGGATGGGCTACAACATTATTTGTGATTCTGCTTTGTATAGAGACAATAGGGAAGAATTGCTTGATATACCAAGAAAGTTTGGCTATGAAGTAATAGAGATAAATTTAGAAGCAGAATATCCAGTTTTAGAAAAAAGATTTGACCAAAGGATGATTGATGCAGTGACGAATCCAAGAATCAGAATGTCTAACCGGTCGAAGGATAGGTTCAAAGAGTTATACAATATTTTTCAAACAGAGAAAAACCCAGAGGCAATGGTGATAAGGACAGATACCCAAAGCTTAGAACAGGCGAAAGAAGAATTGTTTAAGTTTATATGAAAAAAGACCCATATTATACTCGTGGGTCTTCTTCGAGTGTCTAACTAAGTGGTATGCCCAGTTCGAGCTTGAGCTGTTGCTCACGCTCTACGAGTCGGTCGAGCAATGTGCGGTCGCTCTCGACTTCGTCCCAGCGCTTGTCTCGCCTGGCTCGCCACACGGGTGTGCCAAGGTCTTCGGCGTGGTCCTCCATGCGGCGGACGTTTATAGACAGTCTGACGATGCTCGACTCGACCTCCGGGATACGCTTCTGGATGTCTTCGAGCTCGGCTCGCTTTTGGGCGAGTTTCTTTGCCTTCCAGTCCTTCAGAACTTTCGGCAGTACGAGGACTGCGACGACAAGGATTGCTGCTAGGACTGGCAGTAGAACGAGTAGGCTATGCATGTCACCTCTGGCCGGAGCCGGTTAAGAATTGTGGGAGTCCTCATGCGACATTTGCTGTGGCACTGGTGTAGTACCTTTCAACTACCTCGATCAACCTCGGGATCATCTGAAGGGGATTGTTGTACATGTGGTGAGGTGTGTTGTTCTCCACCGCTTCGATCGTTTGCCTGAGGATGGAGATGAACGCCATCAAGAGCTCATACCGGTCATCTTTTACTGGGTTTGCCTCTATCATGGCAGTGCATTTGTGAATGACTGCATGACCTCTGATTAATACTTCCTCTTTCGTTTCTGATCTCGTTTGCATATTGTCCCTGGCCGAAGCCGTTGGGGAATTGAAAGAGCGTTATTCACATACGATAGAACAAATATATCTGAGAGTCAAGCTTAGAATATTCAATAAATTGCCTAGTTGACTTTTTATAATATATATGTCAATATAGCATGCAGATGTACATTCCTGTCTCTCAAGGAGAGAACCAAAATGGTCGACCCTATCAGTATTTTCTGGGTTATCATCGGTGTGTTGCTCTGGCCTGAACTTACACTTTGTATCATTCTGTGGAAGTTGGGTCATCCATACCTTGGTGTCTATGCTCTCATTTTCGCCGAGACAACCAAGACGAGTGTGAAGACTATCATCAAGGAGCGCGTCATCGACAGCCACACCAAGCGTGTTGTCAGCGAGCGCACGATCAAGGAGTAAACCACCCTTCGTAGAGGATTCCAAAATGACCAAGATTGGAAACTGGCTCTCGCTCATACTCGCGGTTCTCTCCGTGAGCGCTTGCTCGTCCGAACCCAAGCCTCTGACCATGTACGACGAGTACACCGGACAGATGGAAGGCCGGTTCAACGGCAAGGACGTCACCTTCAACGTGACCATCGAGGAGACGAGCCGGGGGCAGGGTGTGCAGAGGATGATTCATCTTCATGTCGTGGACAGCAACGGCGTCAGTGGCCTCAGCGGTATCACAGGGCACGGCTACAGCTACGGCTCCGGGGTGATCTATCGAGTGTTCCTCTGCGGATACCCGGACACCTCCTTCGGATGCAACGCTGTCTCGTTCGATGAGAACGGCGAAGTGAAGTGGGAACCATGCGACGGCGACAAGGATCGCTTGAAGCCGTTCGCTCCCGTAGTTGTGGCTGATGCTGAAGAGCAACTGCGGGTCGCGATGCAGAAATTCCGCAAGTCGGAGTTTCGCAAGAATCGATTAGCCGATGCTCCAAGAATCGGCTAGCACAATATTCATACACAGGGCGCATGCCGAAAGGTACTGCGCCCTTTTACATATCAAATTTGACATATACAAATTAGTGTGATACTTTACTCGTGGAAGCAGAAGTAGAACATCACATTCCTTCAGAGGTGCAAATGGCATTCGGAATCTCGATCTTGCTCCCACATGATTTCTCACCCCCAGATGATCCTCGGTTCAAGGAAACCTTTTTCCTGGTTGAGGCCACTCATTTCGAGCGGATGTGTCTGGGGAAGAGGGATGAGTGGGAAGGATGGGAGGAACAGAGCAGTGGGTATATCTGTCAGGTTGGCACACTCGCTCGTCGTCCAGTCACTGTTGGTGTGTCCTGGGCTCGCATCAAGGGAAAGCTCGTTGGCTTCTGGGAAGCGGAGAGCCAGGTAGTTGACTACGCGATGATCGAGAAGTGGCTCGACAAGTACTGGTCTCCTCCCAAGTGGGACGGCGGGACGCGGAATGCTCGGTGCAACGCAATGAACTTTCACCACTGTATTCATGCGATTCGGGAAGCGAACGAGGCAGAGCTCTCGACCGCTACGACCTGAATAAGAAAACAGAGCCCTAACCTAGAGATTGGTTAGGGCTTTTTCATATAAATTTCAACTCCTCATCACACGCTCAACTCATAAAACTGATATACTTTTTGTATGAACACCACAGAAAAAGAACCACAATTTGTTGATTTGTTTAGTAATGAAATGGAGACTAAGTTTTTTAGTACAGAAGGCAAAACTTATATTCGAAAGATTGAACCTATTAAGGGTGCTCGTCAGGTTGTAGAACCAACAACAGTAGAGACAAGGTTGCCAGACGGCACACTCGAATCAACCCAAGAGGCAAAGGTGGGTGATTGGATCATCACTGGATCCAAGGGAGAAGAGTTTGTCTTCACAAACTCAAAATTTGATAATTTATACGTAGCAGATGGGAAGGGGGGTTATATCCCTCGAGAGCGAAAGATAATCGCCATACAAAATCCCTTTGGTAATACAGTCAGAATCTCTGCTCCTTGGGGTACAGCAGAAAAACCAGCTTTTCAGGATGGGGGAGAGAAATGTATGTTTGTGGTTGAGATTACCTCTGGTGGAGAAATGACCAAAGATCGATATATTATTGGTGATGAAGAAATGCTTCTGAATAATTACAACCCTATAAATTAAACCCAAAAATATGATAGACCCAACCAAATTAGACTTGAATCAGTTACCAAAAAAATTCTGTGATGGGGCTATAGGGGCGTATGGGAAGGACCTTTTCACTTTCGTCCTTACTTCTGGGAACAACCTCGACTCCTTTGCCACCACTCCGCAAGTGATGAAAAGTATTAGTATTTGGATGAATGGGCAAATAGAAGATTATGAAAAGAAGTTTGGAGTCATAGACATGACCCCTCCTTCAATCCAGAGCCCGATTCAGATAGCAGATTTGAAATAACGATAAATAAAAATTGGTATAATGTGAAAATGGAAAATTCAAAATATATTGCAAAATTACTTGGCCCAACTATTATTGCTATCTTAGTGTCAGAGTTAAGGTTTGTGCAACCTCATCTCTATGATGTCCAAATTCCACCAGTAGTTTATTTATCCGGGACACTGTTTTTTATTTCTGGAATTTTAATTATTCGTTCTCATAATTTCTGGACTCGCCAGTGGCCTGTGCTTATAACTATTATTGGCTGGTCGGCACTTTTCTTAGGTCTATTTAGAATGTTCGCTGCAGAGAGTTATCAGCAAAACGTTCAAAATACTTCCAATGTGCTTTTAGCCGTAGAATTGATAGGTATTATTGTTGGAATTTTCTTGACACTTAAGGCTTATAGTAAAGAAGATAAATAGGTTCAATTTACACCTTCAGTTCATAAAATTGGTATAATAGAATTATGAAAAATGATGCATTGTTTTGTATAGGTCAAAAAGCATTTGTTGAGAAAGATGGGAAAGTCCTGGTTCTTTTTGACCCGGTCGAAGGACTTGATTTTCCTGGTGGTAAAATTCAAGAAGGGGAAGCGGGGATTTCCAATTAGTATTGGTAATTGAGTCGTCGACGGATCTCTTCTTGCGTTATGTGAACTAACTCATAGTATAGCACACTTTTTGACAAAAAGATATTAAGACTATACTATTAGGGGGTGAAAGCAATAATAAACATTACGAACAAGCGTCCTATGAACACAGAGAACTACTGTGGTTATAAGTTCGTGTCTGACCTTCATGTCGGATCACTTACGCTCAGTCGTGATGTTTCTCATTTGCAAAGTTAAAATCTCCTTAATTTAAGCACCTAGAAATCTCCCGACTGGACGAAAGTCGGGATTTTTCATCCCAATTTGTCCAGTAAAATTGTTCTTTTTTACTAGCTAACCACACACAGGAGCAAAAAATGTTTAAGAAATTGATTCGGCAGTACTATCTGTTGTCATTCCTGTTCTCAGCGGGCGGGATGCAGATTATCAGTGCGACGTACGTCACCTTCCTCATTCACAATGGTTTGAATTTGTTCGAAGTGAATTTTGTGAACGCGATTTATTTCTTCACCCTCTTTATCTGTGAGATTCCCACCGGAGCCTTCGCAGACATCTTCGGGAGGAAGAAGTCGTTCGTACTCGCTTGTGCGGTCACCTCGATGAGTATGTTCGTGTACGGTTTCTCTCACTCATTCTGGGGCTTCGCCCTCGCCGAAGTGCTCGGAGCGGTGGGGATTACCTTCCGCAATGGTGCCTTCCAAGCATGGTTTGTGGACAGCTTGAAGCACCATGGCTACGAAGGTTCCTATACCCCTATTTTCGGCAGGGAAAGTTTGTTCAACCGGATTGGTGGTGGAGGTGGAGCCATCCTCGGAGCTTACCTCGCAGCAGTGAACCCCGCATATCCGTGGCTCTTGGGGGGTTCTATGATGGTCCTCGTGACTATCATTGCCCTCAAGGTTATGAATGAGGAGTACTTTGTCCGTCACTCGTTCTCTTGGAAGAATGGTTTGGACAAGATGCTCGAGGTGGCGAAGACGAGTATCCACTACGGAGCGACGAACAAGCCCGTGAGGTTTATTCTCATCGTCACCTTCATCGAGATCTACGCTGTGCAGGCCATCAACATGTACTGGCAGCCGTTCTTCAAGCAGGGTGGAGTGAGTACCGAACATCTCGGCTTTCTCTTCTCTGCGATGATGCTCATGATTGCCCTCGGTGCGTTCATCGTCTCGCGTATGAAGACCGAAGGTAGGGAACGTCAGATGATTCTCTTGTCCATGATGTTCGTGGGGATGATGATTTGGATGGCTTCTCTGTCACCCTGGCTCTCTGGAGCAATCATCGCGTTCCTCTTGCATGAAGGAGGCAGGGGATTCTGGAATCCGATGAGCGACAGCTATCTCCAACAGAGGATTCCCTCACACGAGCGCGCCACTATCTCTTCATTCTGTTCGACTGCTCCACACATCGGTGGAGCTATCGGACTCTTGATTAGTGGTGGCATCGCTCAATTGTTCGGGATCACTGCGTCGTGGATGGTCGGTGGTGCGGTGCTAGTGGTCGGCGCATTCCTCGTTCGCAAGAATGGCTATGATTCGACTTGATTAGCTAAAACGGTTTGTCGTAGGACAAACCGTTTTTAATTTAATGAAAAAAGCGTCATCACTGACGCTCTGTATTTATGTACTTGCGACGATTATCTAGTCGTCGTCACCATCTCCGCCGCCTTCGTCGTGGTCGTTGGTCTGGCCGGCCTCGTCGTTCGCGTAGCTCGCGCCGGGTCCGGGGACATCGCTCTCGAGTCGCGAATCGTTGGGGTCAACGATGTCGCTGTCGGGCTCGCGCTCGTTGCTGTCTCGTGACATAACCCACCTCAACAGAGAAAGATGATGCAAGAGAGTGTCGGCAACTGCCGAATCTCTGCACCATGGATACTACGCTTTTTGATTCAAATATCAAATCAATTTATATTGCTGTTTTATGGCTCAACAAAGGGATATTTATGCTTGACAAGAAGGGATATAATGTGCTATAATATAGGAGTAGTGTTCTTTGTTAGAAAAAACCACGGGCGGCCTTGCCCTCATGTCCCACTTTGTGGGAAAGCATCCGCAAGATGCGCAGGGGACAAGGCTACTCGAGAGAGTATGTCCGCCTGTGGAGAAAATAGTGTTACTACCTATCGATGCGGTGCGCGAGCACATCGTGGCGACGATTCGAGAGAATCAGGTCACGATCGTGGTCGGAGCTACTGGTTCGGGTAAGACTACCCGACTGCCAGTGTTCCTCTACGAAGCGTGCTTCAGCACCAAGGGCACGATCGGCATCACCGAACCCCGTCGTATTGCGGCGAGTTCGGTGGCCAAGTACGTCGCCGAGCAGCTCAACACGAAGCTCGGTGAGAAGGTCGGCTATCAGGTACGTTTCGACGATGAGACTTCCGCAGGAACCAAGATCAAGTTCATGACGGACGGCATCCTTCTGCGAGAGATCCAACTGGATCCGACGCTCTCGAAGTATTCCGTCATCATGGTTGACGAAGCGCACGAACGCAGCGTCAACATCGACTTCACCCTTGGTCTCCTCAAGGATCTCCTCACTCGTCGTAGTGACCTCAAGGTCGTCGTCTCATCGGCTACGATCGACGTAGACAAGTTCTCCAATTACTTCGACGATGCAATAGTCGTCGAAGTCCCTGGTCGAACCTTCGACGTCGAGACCATCTGGAGCACCGAGGATTACTCGGAGCGCGAGATGGTGGATGCGGTGGTGGAGAAGATCTCCACTATCCATCTGAAGCAGCCGAAGGGCGACGTGCTGGTCTTCATGACTGGTGCGGACGACATCAACCGAGTGGTTGAGAAGCTCGAGCGGTTTGGCTACAGCGACATGATTGTCCTGCCGGCGCATGGGGGCCTTGCCCCCGATGACCAGAAGAAGATCTTCGAGAACTTCGGAGGCAAGCGCAAGGTCATCGTGGCGACTAACATCGCCGAGACCTCGATCACGGTGGACGGAGTCGTCTACGTTGTCGACTCCGGTCTCGTGAAGCAGACCAGCTTCAATGCTCAGACTGGCATCCAGAGTTTGGATGTGGTCGAGCATTCGCAGGCTGGCTGCGCCCAGCGCGCTGGTCGCGCTGGGCGGACTCGCCCTGGTGTCTGCTACCGGATGTATATGAAGGAAGGCTTCAACAGTCGTCCGGCGTATACCGAACCGGAGATTCGCCGGATGAGCCTCGCGAGCGTGGTGCTCACGATGGAGTCCATCGGCATCAAGGACGTCGAAGGTTTCGAATTCGTGGATCAGCCTGATCGAAAGGCTTTCCATGAAGCGTACGAGACCCTCATCGCTCTCGGTGCCATCAGCGCGGATCGTTCCGAGCTGACGGACATCGGCGTGGCCATGGCCAATCTTCCCCTCGAACCCCGTATCGCGCGGATGGTCCTCGAGGCAGACAAGCATGGTTGTGTGAAGGAGATTGCGACCATCGCGGCCTTCCTCTCGCAGCGCAACATCTTTGTCCGTCCAAAGGGCAAGGAGTGGGAAGTCGACGCGAAGCATGCTCTGTTCAAGGTTCATACTTCGGACGCTCTCACATTCCTCAAGGTTTGGAGAGCTTACGAGGCGGCGAAGTTTGAGCGCCAGTGGTGCTTCGATCATTTCCTTCATCTGCAGAGCTTGGGTGAAGTGCGGAACATTCGTTCCCAACTTCTGACCATCCTCGATCGTGGAGGCATGACTCTCTCATCCGCCAAGGATGATGAGAGCGTCGTCCGTTCGGTGGCTGCGGGTCTGGTGCAGAATTTGCTTCAGGCCGGTGGTCGCCACATGTACGAAGGGCTCTTGCGTGCCAATCTCTACTCTGTATTCATTCATCCTGGGTCGGCCGTCTTCGGATGGTCTGATCCTCGGTGGGTCGTCTGCACAGAGATTGTGAACACGACGAGGACCTTCGCCCGTGGAGTGAGTGAAGTGAAGCCCCAGTGGCTCCCGGAGCTCGCTCCGAGTCAGTTCTCGTACGGACGGACCACCTTGGTCCGGCTGAGTGAGGATGGCACGGGTGTGGTGGCCTATCGGCCGATTATGCAGCGTAGTCGTTTCGACAACCTTCTGCATGAAGTCGGGACTCGTCAGGAAGTCATCATCTCCTTCGAGGAGGCGAGGAAGGTCCAAGACGAGAACATCCGTGAAGCGGAGCAAAAGGGGATGATCCCGTTGTCGTTCACGGAGGAGTTGTCGGAGTACGGACGCTTTCTGAACAAGATGGTGTGCGAACTCCGAGGCATCAAGTATGAAGCTTCGCTCTTTTCCAAGGTTCAACCGAGGATTGGAGCGACTTACTTCTGCCTCGTCCGACCGAATCTGTACAGGACTTTCTTCGAGCACAGCTTGGAGGCTGATCCGCAGTTCGAGATCCTCAGTATCCCGACGTCGTCGACGGAGGGAGAAGAGGTTTCTACGGAGGACAAGCTCGTCGAGCTCAAGAAGGCGTGGGGTGCTCGGTAACACATTTTCATTCTAACTAGGGCCTTGTGCCCGTCCCGTTGCGAAGTGCAACGGGATTTTTTTATGCAATTTTAGAGTCTGGGATAGGGAATTCTTGAGTTTTCTGAGATGGAGCAACTTTTCTAAATTGTTTGATGATATCTATTTTACTCAAATAATTTTTATACATATCTACATAATGTCCATTTTGGATAGAATAATTACCATAGCCCTCCGCTTGTTTACCACTGTATTCATAAGCAGGAGTAGTAAGGCTGTGTGACATAAAGTAAGTACTATGAATACCCATTGAATTTCCTTTGTCTACTGGTTCAACACAAGCCACCCAACTTCTATCCATCATATCTGTACCAAAGGTATACAAAACCGTCTTATCCTTTGAATAAAAACTAGAAAGAATTATTTGTCCATAAAGTGAATTTTCTTGGGTCCAGGTATCAAGTGGTTGTTCAAAATCTGGTGCCCTATGTTCTTCTACATGAACATCTTCTGGTTTTAATCTTGGTTTATGCTCCGGGTTTTCATTTATTACTAATTCAATAGGTTTGGCGACAGTTTTCTTTTTATATGTTTGTTGTCTGGTTGATTCTTCTATGAGATTTCTCGCTGTTGAATGAAATAGTTTATTAGGATTATCAGTTGGTTCTACTGCATCTTCGTTTGCTGATAAATATGACAAGACTCTTTGGAGTGAATGTGTGGCCGAGACACTTTGTTCATCGAAACCCTTGTCGAACCATTTTAAAGCTGGCGCATCTATGTATCCGGGTAAATATTTGAAAACTCCATGAGAATTACTGAGGTAATAACTCCTGGCCGTATAAGTGTTGTCATCCTCCCTCGCATAACCAATGAAGGATGTTCTGTCTCCAGATATTTTGAATGGTCTAGAGAAAGCGAATATCCTATCGAAGCCTTCGAACATTATTGCATATGGTTCTAGACCATTTCTCTTATACATCTCTGGGTCATTAGAATCTTTTTCTCCTGCATGAATTTGTGTTTTGGATAAAATCATCTCAGCCATTTCATCTGAAAGGATTTCAAGTTTTACTTTGGTACCAGTGATACTTTCAAACCTCAAATCAGTTTTTAATTCAAAATCATTTTCTCCTTGTTCTCTCATATTAGGTAGTGATAGCAGCTAAGCTGATGGCTCCGATGAGAGCCATAACCAATCCGAGTTTTTGGTGTCTTTGGAGTTTTTCTCTATTTAGGAAGAAGCCTAAGCTGACCGAGATGATGATATAGCTCTCAGAAAGGGCGACGGCGATGCCTATCGGGGCGAGACTCATAGAGAAGGCGAAGGCCACCCAAGCCAATGTATCCATCACAGACATAGTGAGCATTAGCTTAAAATTGTTTTTGAAATCCCTAAAGGCTTTATGGAGTCGGCCTTTATAAACCAAATAAATTAGAGTCAAAAGGGCGATAACAATGTTCACAAAAAAGTTCGCAATGATTGGATCAGAGGCACGTGCTCCTATACCCATCATAAAATTCGCACTACCCATGGCTATGGCAGCCACGAAGGCCATCACTACACCCCTCTCAAAAAAGAAATTTTTAAAACTAAATTTACCTTTTTCTTTTATGGACACCAAAATCAATCCAACAATCAGAAAGGCAATTAATAATATTTGGAGAATATCCAAACTTTCCTTAAGGATAAAGTAGGCTAAAAAGGCTGAAGCGATTATCTCTGTTGACCATACTGGTTCAACCACAGAGATTTTACCCACCTTTAGAGCTTCGAAGTCCAAGAGGGCAGCGAAGAAAAGCACTACACTGCAGGCAATGAGTATGTACAAACCATAACTACTGTCAGCGGTGAACAGGTCGGGTAAACTATGGCGAACAAATGGGGTGAGCATAAGGGTGCCAACAAAAGAGATTATGAAGAGTGTCTCCCAATCTCCAACTTTTCTGGCTGATTTTTGGATTAAAAAATCACCAAACCCCCAACAGAGCATGGCTACAAAAGCGAAAGCTATTCCTACTGTGACTGGCATATTATATTAAAGCTTAATATAGATTCTGGATAAATAATAGTAATGATGGTGACCCTACCGGGAGTCGAACCCGGCTTTAAAGCTTGAAAAGCTTTCGTCCTAACCGATAGACGATAGGGCCATAAAAAGCCAAAATATAATAACATTTTTGGCCAAAAAGGCAAAAAATGCTAAGGTGAGAGCACGGAAGAGTGGCTGAGTGGTTGAAGGCACCGGTTTCGAAAACCGGCATGGGGGAAACCCCATCGAGAGTTCAAATCTCTCCTCTTCCGCAAGAAAGCAATTTGGTATAAAGTAGCTTTATTGCGCGGTTAGCTCAGTTGGTAGAGCGCGTCATTGACGTTGACGATGTCAGAGGTTCGAGTCCTCTACCGCGCACTCGTATATAATAGACAGATGAGTTTTGTGAGGAAATATATTTTGTGGGTGATACTCTTGGCCTCTTTTGGTTATGCGTATTTTGGGCATGTACCCCAACCTTGTGACAAACCGATTGAATACAGCCTCGGAGTATTTGATGAACGCTTTGGAGTCTCTAAAACAGATTTCCTTGCTTCACTGAAGAGTGCAGAGAATTATTGGGAGAAGGCTGTAGGTAGAAATTTATTTGAATACAATACACAAGGCAAACTCGTCGTGAATCTTGTCTATGATGATAGGCAAGCGACTACACAGAAGAACAAAGTCCTTGAATCCAACGCCAACCAAAACAAAGAATCAGCAGACACTATCAAAGTTGAGTTAGATAAATTAGAAGCTCAGTATGAAGTGGATAAGAATAGTTATACAAATTTATTAAATGCTTATAAAACACTAGAGGCGAAATATAATTCAGAAGTGAGTTTCTATAATGCTCGTGGTGGTGCTCCAAAAACAGAATATACGAGAATAATCCAAGAGAAACAAAGTCTGGATGAGCAGGGGGCACAACTTGAAGCCAAAAGAATAGCTCTAAACAGTTTGGGGGATGATATAAATGTTTTGGTCCAAAAACATAACGCCTTTGTGGCTATTGCCAATACGAATATTAATACCTTAAACCAATCAGCAGGTAAGGAATTTAATGAAGGAGAATACATCACTGACCAAAGCGGAGAAAGAATCAATATTTATGAGTTCACTTCGAAGACAAAATTAGTGAGAATTCTCGAACACGAACTAGGACACGCCCTCGGACTCGAGCATGGGCAAGATCCGAATGCGATTATGTATTACCTCAACCAAGGAGAGAATTTAACTCCTACTAAAGAAGATAAAACAGCAGTAGAAAAAGCTTGTGCAGTCAGCAAGACCTATTTACAACAAGCATTTGATATGATACAATCCGTGCAGATTAGGTGAACCAGCAGTTCTACTTGTACCTTGTGAGGTATTTGCTATGAGAAAGAGAATCGCGTTTCTGGGCGCACTTTTGGCCCTTGCAGCACCACTCTCAGCACAGGGGAAGGACAATGAAGTCCCGACCCGTGGTGAAGTGAAGACCTTGGTCAAGGAGATGATCCCCAAGATCGATTCCATGGGTCACGCGTATATCTACGCATCGGTGATCAAGGATGGGAGCATCTCGAAGGCGGCGTATGTGAAGGCTGTTCGCAGCTGCGACCGCAAGGTCTTGCAGATCAACTGCGAAGAGCTCATCATCGCTTCCACCACTTTCATCCCTGGTGGACACAAGTATGAGAGCCTCAATGCTCTCGCGGACTACATGGATACCCTGATAGAACAGGAGTGCCGTGTGTCTCCGGTGGTGATGTCTCGAGTTCGTCTGGGCAAGGCCGAGCGTTGGCCGCGGTCGACGAGGAAAGGGGAACGTTGTCTCTACGACAACAACCTCGGTCTCGATGTGTTCTCACTCTCGTGTGGGAATATCATCGCTGATGCGAACGTGCCGGAGCGGATTGTGGTGACTCAGGTCGAGTCACCCGAACCAACACCGGCGCCTTCAGTCCCAACAGCAGCGGCGGCTCAGGTAGGTGTCAATCTGCCGGCCAAGGTCGAAGTGGTTGTCTCTGGTGAGGTAAAACTCACTGGGAACACTTCGAAGCAGGAGGCTCTCAAACTCGAACGGAGTCACTGGTCACGCAACTGGGGCTGGTACGTCGGAGGCTTGGTCACTGGCGTCACTGCTTATTTGGTTGCGGACAACAACCCGCAGTGGTTCAGAAGGGGTAAGGATGTGGTGAAAATCGACATCCATCTCCAGCACTAACAACACAGAGCGACTTCGGTCGCTCTTTTTCTTTAACTTGTTTTATGAACGTATAGATAAATATCCTCAAGAGCTTTCACAGCGTCTCCTGCAGCAATGTTGTTTTGATGATAGAGTCCGTCGGTGCAATCTCCAGCAGCCCAGAGTCCATCTACTTTTGAACGTTGATTCTTTGGATCAACAGGGATTTGTTTGTTGTTATTTAATTCAACCAAGCCTTCAACAAGCTCGGTGGTAGGCACAAGACCGATTTCTACGAAGATACCTGTGGCTTGTATCTCATTATCTGCATTAGTGTTTTTGTCTGTATAAATAATAGAAGTGACGAATTGCTCGCCCTTGATTTCTTTGGGCACAGCATTTTTTATAAGTTTCATCTTTGGATTTTTGAGCACTGCCTCAACAGTAGACTCATCGGCTTTCACTACATCACTGCGGAGAAGCATAGTGACTGACTTCGCATAAGCAAGGAGTTGAGCGGCTGATTCAAAACCAGCATTACCTCCGCCGATGACTACAACATCTGCGTCTGAGAACAGCGGTCCATCACAAGAAGCACAATAAGTGATACCTTTGTTCTCAAATTCTTTGGCTCCAGGGATTTCAAGTTTTCGGCGGGTTGAGCCTGTGGTGATAAGAACTGTTCTTGCTTCCAAGGTTTCCTTGGGAGTTTCTACTTTAAATACTCCATCAACTTTAGCCTCGCCCGTAAGGCTATGGCCGAGGGAGACCTTAGTGACCCGTTCGCCAATCTTAATATCTACATAATTTTCTGCATAAGCACGGAGATGTGTCTCGAGTTGTTTACCCAAATCCAAACCAGAGATTTTTATTGTTCCTATCCAGTTTTCTACTCCGACTGATTCTGTAGATTGTCCACCAATGGTTTCAGCTACTAGAGCGGTATTTAATCTTTTCCTCGCAGCATAAACACCAGCGGCCACTCCAGCTGGACCCCCACCAACAATAATTAAGTCGTATATCATAGTCCGTCTAGAATAACAGAAAATTTTTTAAATGAAAAATCCGCTCCGATGGACATCGGAGCGGATGTTAGAAAGGGTTCAAATTCTTGAGAGCGATCTGTTTGGCTCGCCACTCACGATACTTTCGGTTCGTGAAGACGATGATGGCGGAGATAGCCACTACCGATACAACCTGCTTCGTATAAGCTAAGAGGAGAGTAGACAGTACCAGTCCGCCCAAAGCTCCGAAGAAAAGTACTACACCCCCGAGGTATTCACCATCAACGAACGATCCGAAGAGGGCGAATAGTCCGATGAGCAGAATCATCATTACACCGAAGTTGTAGAGTCCGATGTAAAATGATGAAACTCCCAAGAGGAAACTGACGCTCGGAACCACGAACACCAGTCCGGTCTTGCGACGAACCTGTCTTTGATACCACTGGATAAGATGGCCCAAGGCTTCCTCCCGGAAGGTGAGTACTAAAAAGTCTTTTAGTACAATAACACGAATTATAAATTAAGCAATACACTCTGTACAACATCCGATGTTGCGCAAATTCTTTTGCACAATCATCTAAACTATATATACTTTAAAAAGACAGCACACCCCAGAGACAGGAGCACAAATGACTGATAAGAGCGAAGAAGTTGATGCCCTGTCGGAGGCGCTCAAGAATCCCTTGGGCTACATCTCGCCTTCATCAACAGGCAGTGAAGATGTGTGGAGACGCGAGCAGGCACGCCGGGCAGCCAGAGCAGAAGTCGCACCTCTCATCGATGATGCGCGAAGATCAGCAAATCAGACCGCCCAGGATCTGTCTTCGTTCGGCACCCACCGCACCTTCGGCTTCGGCCATCACCACTAAAAAACCACCCTTGCAGGTGGCTTTTTCATTTGAGCAACATCCGATGTTGCTCAAGGTTTACTTTAATTTAGAACGGCGGAGGAAAGCGGGCACAGCACCCCAATCATCTTCTGAATCATCTTTGACTGAAGGAGCAATAACTTCTGTATTTTTCTTTTCTTCAGTGAGAGGTTTCTCTATAACCTTTTCTACTGGTTTGGAGAAGATGGGCATACTGTTGAAGATTTTGTCCTTACCATCATCAACTGGAGCATTGTTGAAAAGGGAAGTGGCCTTGCGTTGAATGTTGTCTGGGAAGCTTGCAGCGATGACGGTAATCTTGACCTCTCCTTTTTTGAGCTTGTCGTCTTTGACTGTCCCGAAGATAATCTTTGCATTTGGATCCACTGATTCAGTGATAACCTTAGCTGCATCTTGGATTTCAAACATAGTGAGGTCGTCGCCTCCAGCGATGGAGAAGAGTACACCTTTGGCCCCATTGATAGAAACTTCGAGGAGAGGGGAAGAGATGGCTGACTTGGCAGCTTCTTCGGCGCGCTTTTCACCGGTCGCATGTCCAATACCCATCAGTGCTGCACCGGCGTTCTCCATGATTGAACGAATATCAGCGAAGTCTATGTTGATGATACCTGGAGTAGTGATGAGATCAGAGATACCTTCTACGGCCTGTTTGAGGATGTTGTCGCATGAAGCGAAGGCATTCTTGGCAGTGGTGTCCTTGTCTATAGTGGCGAGGAGACGATCGTTAGGGATGAGAATGAGAGCGTCCACAGATTGCTTTAATTCTTCTATACCAGCTTCAGCAATGCGCATACGTTGAACCCCTTCGAAGAAGAAAGGCTTGGTGACTACAGCCACAGTGAGGCAACCAGATTCTTTGGCTGTGCGAGCGATCACAGGAGCGGCTCCTGAACCAGTTCCACCACCCATACCACAAGCGATGAAGACCATGTCTGCTCCTTTGATTGCTTCTTGGATTTCTTCTTTGGTTTCTTCGACTGCGCGTTTACCAAGTTCTGGATTCATCCCAGTACCCAAACCACGGGTTAAGTTTTTCCCTATATGAATTTTTTTCTTGGCTAGAGCGTGATGCAAATCCTGCGCGTCTGTGTTTACTGAAATGAAATCAACACCTTTCACTTTCGAGTTAATCATATGATTAACTGCATTTTTTCCTGAACCTCCAACTCCGATAACCTTGATCCTTGCGAATGCTTCTACTTCTGGTTTAATTTGTGGCATGTTTGTCTGATAATCTCGATCTCGTAATGTGCCCATACTACAGAAAGCCTGTCAAAAAGAAAACCCATTGACAATTTTCCTATAAGTTTTCTTTTTTAGCCCTAAGAATAAGGGTTTTAAGGGAGAAGTCCTTTGAACCACTCAACTGTCTTTTTTATTCCATCTTGTCCGGTAGAGACAACTTTATCTAAACCTCTTGTACCGATGCTCATTCTTTCGTTCTCTGCATTAAAGCCAAAGATAGCTAAACCATAAGCCACAGACCAAGTGGAGTCTTTTGTTTTTATTTTATCATCACTACCAAAATGTATATCACCGAGGTTTGATGGCAGTTTGAGTGAGTGTTCTGCAAATTCTTTTATAGAAGCAATGGCCGCGCTACCACCAGTGAGGATGATACCTGCAGGGAGCAAAGCGTTGCGTCCAATTTTCTTTAGATGGACTTCGATGAGTTCGAACATATCAGAGAGGCGCGCGTTCACAATTTCCTCTAACTTTTTCTTCGAATGATTTGATTTGGTTAAGGAACCTAACTTTATTGACTCAGCTTCTTCTAGAGGGACCTTTAGTCCAAGGGCTATATCATTGGTTATATCTGTGCCTCCGATGGGGAAGACTTCTATGGAGATTGGGGTATTGTTCTCATAAACAACTATTGAAAGGGTTTCGGCTCCGATGTTCGCAAGCACACAACCAGCTTTCTTTTGCTTCTTAGAAAGGGTGACGAATGAAGCAGCGATGGGTGAAGCGACAACATCTATAACTTCTATGTCTGCATCTTCTACTGATTTAATTAAATCTTGGATATGGTGTTCAAGGCACATTATGAAAAGTATTTTGGCTTCTAGTTTCTGAGCCTTGAGTCCTTGGACTCGCCCCCAGACCACTTTGCCATCAGCTTTGAATTCAACGGGGATAGTATTAATAATCTTTTTGTTTAAGGCGATGGAGTGAGGGATGCTCGACTCTGCGGATTCCTCTACCTTAGAAACATCGAGGTCGGTGATTTCTAAATCTGCTCTGGAGATAATGGTTGAACCTGTGGCAGTCACTCCGGAGAGACCAATACCACCCACAGACACAAAAGCTCTTTTCACCTTCACTCCAGCCATCTTTTCTGCTTGAGCAACTGCTTGTTCGATGTTTTGGGTAACGTCTCTACTACTCGTGATATAGCCGTGGTGCAGGCCTTTGGATTCGGAGTAACCGGTGCCAATGATTTTGGGGACGAGATTTTTGTTCTCTTCAACTTGTTCAGCAATAACCACACGTACGTGGAAAGTGCCTATATCTATACCGGTTGCAATGTGGCGAGCCATTTAGATTTTAAATTTTTTTCGCAAAATACTTTCTGCTTGCTCCATTGTATCCCCATGATCGAATCCTTTCAAATGAAAGAGGCCGTGGATAAAGAGATTTCCGACACTAAAACCATTTAAGTGAGACAAGTTTATAAAAATTTCTCCAGAATTTTCAGACAGAGGAAATGATAAAACATTTGTTTGTTTATCTTTACCTCTATAAGTTTTGTTTAAACGCCTTGAAAGTCTAGAACCACAAAAGACAAGTGAAAGTTCATAGTCCTTACCTAAAACTGCATTTTTTATAGATTCAAAAGGCAAGCCCCGCTTATGGCGGGGTAAAGTTTCGACCTTTTGCTTAGTAGTATTAGAGATGCTAAATGTATCTAAGTTAGACACGGTTTTATCTCTTACGCTTCTGGAATTTTGAGACTTCTTGAATCTTACCTAGCTTCACTAGTTCTGCGGTTACTTCCTTTTTCTTTAGAAAGGCGAGAGTTTTAGCACGCTTCACATTCTCGGACTTCACTCGTTCGTTGTATCTCTTGCTTCTAACTCGAGGGAGAACACCTGCTCCTTGGACACGCTTTTGAAACCTTCGGAGAACCGAGAGGTTGTTTTCGTTCGCACCCTTTACTACTTCTATGTTTACGGCCATATAGGGGGTCACTTTAACATATAGCCTCTTATAAGGCAATATGCTTGAGATATTCAACTAATAGGGGCATTGCTATTGTTTCTTGAGCACGGGTGGAGACATTCCTTATGGTGACAGTGTTATCCAAAGCTTCTTTTTGACCGAGAATAAGTAGATACGGCACTCTGAAACTCTCTGCACTCGCGAGTTGAGCGGTGAGTTTGTCTCGACCGAGGAAGTGGTGCACTGGGATACGATTTGAGCGGAGGAGCTCTATGAGAGGTAGAGCCTTGAGTTTGGCCTCACAACCGAGTTGGATAAGATAAAACCTAGGTTTAGGGAGCTCGTTGTAAGTTTTCCTTGGACCTTCTTTCTCTGCCTTCTTGGCATTATCGAAGATTGTTATAGAGACAGCTGGTAACTCTTTCTTGAAGCCGATTTTCTTTGTAAGTCTTGAATACCTTGCACCAGAAGCTAGCAAACAATCACTCTCGAGGTCTCGAATTGCGAAGATGGTGTGAGAATTATATTTTGGATTGCCTATGAGTGTGTGAGCAAGTCTAAAATCAACATTTAGGTGCTCTAAACATTCGAGCATCTCTTTGAAGTGAGCACGAGATTGGGCGGTGAGGGAAGCAATCGATGGTGGGATGTGAGCGCCAGAATTCTCTGGTAGGTTTATTTTCAAAAGTTCAAACATGCTGTCCTTTAATCTTTTCTTGTGTTCGATGTCTAAGTCACTTGCAATCTTCTTCGCATAATTTGAAAGTTCTCGCTCGTACGAAGCGATGGAATCTTTGTCTCCAATAGTGTTTATCTCTACGACTAATTTCTTATGACCAATCTCTTCTAAGATAGAAAGAGCAGTACGGATGAGAATTGCTTCAGCCATGGCTTGAGGGTATCCAAGGATGTGTAAACAATAATCATGAGTGCGCTTGCCTGGTTCAGATTTCCTGTATGCAATAGAGAGTGGGTGGGGCAAAGAAGTAAAACCTTTATCCATATAGGTTCGGAGAAAGGCGGCTTTTTCTGCTGCATCATGAATCACTTTTTCTTCACTAATAGCTTTGAACTCGTCTGTTTGCTTTAAATCTGCGTCCGTTATCTTTGGGCTATCGGTGGGGATAAAACCAAAATGAGAGGCAATATAAAGAGGCTTATCAAATTCCTTGAGTAAGTATGATGGTCTGTCTTTAGTTTGTTTGGACATTTGTGGTCGTGGCTTTGTCTGCTTCTGTCTCTCTACCAGGCCAAATGTTGAAAGGCCAGAGTCGAATGACTGGTCTGCCTATGAAATTCTCTCTAGGTACTGGGCCCCACATCCTCGAGTCGGCGCTCTCTGCTCTATTGTCTCCCATAACCCAATATTCATTATTTGAAAGGGTATAAGAATAGTTGTCCACTTTCTCAAACTTCACATAAAATTCCTTCAGTGTAAAACCTTTTGGATAATCCTTGTTTATAATCGATACTTGGCCATTCTTTATATTCACTGTTTCTCCTGGGAGGCCGATGATTCTCTTTATGAAGTATTTTGAAGGGTCTTTTGGATATTTAAAGATAAGCACGGAGCCACGTTCTGGAGTTGTGAAGCGATAACTAACTTCATCAACAATTAGATATTGACTAGTCATAAACGTTGGAGACATCGATGGTCCGTCTACTATGAACGGTTGAGCAATGTAGATTCTAAAGGGGATGACTATGAAAACAGCGATAAGACCAAGCTTCAACCATTCGTTCCAATCTCCCCAGAATGATTCTTTCTTCTCTGTTTTTGTGGCTTGAAGTTCATCCATAATTTCTAGCATTGTATTATTTAACTTCATTTGACACAATAGACACATGTATATCGTTGTTGGATTAGGAAATCCTGGAGAAGAATATTTGAACACCAGACACAATGCTGGGCGTCTGGCTGTGGCATATCTTGAGAAGAAAAACCTTGAAGGGTTGAAGTTCGTGCATTTAGACACTTTTATGAATAAATCAGGGAGCGGTGTGGCTAAAGTTATCAAATCTAAAAAGGCAGCAGAGAAATTAGTGGTGATTTACGACGATTTGGACCTCGCATTAGGCACTATAAAGGTTTCTTATAATCGTGGTTCTGGTGGACACAAGGGGATTGAATCGATTGTGCGAGCACTAAAGACCGAAGCTTTCATACGAATTCGTATAGGCACTTCTCCTGCTACTCCAAGCGGGAAGTTGAAGAAACCTCAAGGTGAGAAGGC
>JBAQNS010000004.1:0-46677 GCA_049304015.1 Minisyncoccia bacterium
TCAAAGACGGTTTTTTCAAAAGAAGAAAAAGTAGAAGTAATAGATAAAGAAGTTGAAGATGTCTTAGAAGAAATAAAAAAACACAACCTTAAACCAGAATTGAAAGAAGGAGAAGATTTGAATACCAAAATTAGAGAGAACCTTTTGATGGAGAAAGGACTTCGAGCCAAAGAACAAAACAGACAAAAAGCCTTGGAGCAAATGATTAAAGAGACCGAAGTAGTTGTCCCTAAAATTCTTGTGCAGGCAGAACTCGACAGGATGATGAATCAATTTATGGATGATGTCGCTCGGGCAGGACTCAAGTGGGATGAATATTTGAAAACTCTAAAGAAAACCGAAGATGATGTGAAGTCAGAATGGAAGGAACAAGCTTTAGAGAGAGCTAAGGCTGAACTCATTGTGTCTAAGATTGCTATAGAAGAGAAAATTGAACCAGACGAGAAAGAGCTTGATCATGAGGCTAAGCATATCCTCGAGCATTATCCAGACGCTGATCCCCTACGAGTTCGAATATATCTCTACACTCAAATGCGCAACCAAAAAGTATTTGAATTCTTAGAGAACCAGAAATAATTTTTAGAGTATAATTATATTTATGCCACCTAAATCAGATAATTCATTCGTCCGAAATAATGAGGATCCTCTTAGCCCGGATGAAAGCTGGGTCTTTGAAGATTTTGCAGATATGTATAAAAGATATTCACTACCTGAAAAATTTTATGAATTGGATGATTATAAGGAAGTTAAGAGATTGGCAGCACAACATAAAGACCACACAGAAAGATCAATGCTTTTTGATAGAATAGTGCAGCATATTAAATCTTGGTTTGGCGAAAATGCCAGAGTACTTCGAGCAAGTGAGTATGATGATAAAAAGAACGATACCGATTTAATCGTTGAATTTTTAGACGAAGACGGAAAACCTGTGGCACAGCTTTCAATTGATACAACAGTTCCAGATGATAATTGGGAAACAATTGATGATAAATTTACTGATATAGTAGCAAATTTAAAAGCCGGAAGAATGGGACGTTTAAAATATATGCCTGGTATTAAACGAATGACAAATGAGTCAGGCAAAGAGGGTGACTATTTAGTAAGTTTGGGCAGAAGAGAACTTATTCCCCAGGTGATAGTTTCCTTAGATTATAAAACTCTAGCTAATCTATGCAGGGATATAAAGGAATGTCGCACAAAACCAGTTCCTGGATTAATTAAATTTCATCCATATCAGTTAGTAATGCTAGATAATATTGTTAAAGAATTAAATATACAAAGAGAAATATTAATTAGACTCGAAAGGGCTAGAAAAATTAATAGTGGGCAAAAGAACATAATGGATCAAAAGCTATCACAAATGCTAGATATAATTAGCAATTTAATTTATAAAAAAGAAAATCCCCTACAAGGTAGGGGGGTAGTACGAGACGATTCCTGGTATGATCCTGTGACGAAGAGATTCCAAGATCAGGCGAGTGTCGTCAGTGATTTTATTTCTTAATGTACCGAGCTGTCTTCGAGGATTCCCTTATCCAGAATCTCTTTTCTGAATCCAGGGAACTCTCTCTCACAGACCTCTAGGAAGATGTCAATCAAAGGAGGATCTGTCATTTTGTTATCCGGGAACATTTCCTTCAGTTTTTCGTCACTGATTGGCAACCGCTCCTTTGGCACAACAGCTCCGTGGTTGAATGAACTTGTGAACCGATAGCTATTATAACATATTCATAAATATTGTCCATATTTGCTTGATTTTGGATTTAAGAAAGCGCATAGTCAAAACGGACTCGTTCACTGGAGATGATAATGCCGAACAGAGGAATTTTGGCTGATGAGCAGCTTCTGCTTGGCCAAAACATCCAAGAGAAGCTCGATATCATGTTTGGAGCGAAGATTGGCAAGAAGGTCTATATGGTTGGCTGGGATAGGTTGAACAAACTTACGAACCAACATCCTATCCTTCCCCTGCCTGGCAATCACATCATGCCTCAGCTGAACAAAACACTGTTCATGAAGCTTGATGAGATTGAGACAAGCCAGAGCGGCAAAAGCCGGAGAGCTGCCGCTGAGCACGTCCTCGAACTCTACATTGATATCTTGTGCGATATGTTCCCAAGGGTCTGATTTAAAGGCCCTTTTTTTGTATTTGATTTAGAAGTATATTTTCTATATAGTATCCGCATGAGTTACCTTATACCAACAGTGATTGAGAAGTCACAAAACGGTGAGAGAGCATACGATATATACTCTCGCCTATTAAAAGAACGTATTATTTTCCTTACTGGTGTAATCGATGATGATTCTGCGAACATTGTCATCGCTCAAATGTTGTTTCTCCAATCTGAGGATCCAAAGAAAGATATTACTCTTTATATAAATTCTCCAGGTGGGTCTGCTAGTGCCACCCTCGCCATGATAGATACTATTAATCATATTAAACCGGACGTATCAACTTTGTGTATTGGGTTCGCAGCTTCTGGTGGAGCTTGGTTACTTTCTGCAGGAGCCAAAGGTAAGCGTTTTGCTCTTCCAAATGCTGAGATAATGATCCATCAGCCTCTTGGTGGTGCTGAAGGTCAAGCCAGTGATATGGAGATAAGAGTGAAGAATATCCTAAGACTAAGAGATACTTTGGCTAAAATTATGTCCAAAAATACCGGGCAAACACTTGAGAAGGTCCAAAAAGATATAGACAGGGATTACTATATGTCTGCAGAAGAAGCCAAAAAATACGGCATAATTGACAAGATTTTGTAGAAATAGTATTCTTCGGGTGTTCACCTATTATTGAATTAATTGAAACGTTCGCTCCGTTTTCTGACTATCTGACTGACTTCCCTATCCGATTGACCGCTTGACCGAACTGCGACCCTACATATGTCACTAAAATTAGCATTGCTACTTGCGCTTCTTGCTGCATCTGCCGGTATAGGTTTGGGTTATTTGTTGCGCCTTATCATTGCCTTGGGCAGGAAAGGTTCAATGGAGCTCGACATCAAGCAGATGGAGATCCAGGCTCGAGAGGAAGCTCAAAAGATTGTTTCTGAAGCAGAATCAAAAGCCACGGAGCTTATAGAGAAAGCTGAGGCAATTTTGAAAGAAAGAGATGAGAGAATAAATAAAACTGAAGATAGATTGGTCAAAAAAGAGGAATTCTTGGACAAACGACAGGTAGATATAGACAAAGAAGCTGAATACATCAAAGAAAAAGCCAATGAAATAAGAGCTATAAAGGAAAAGGCTGATGAACTCATCCAAATGAGGAATTCTGAGCTTTCTAAGGTAGCAGGACTTTCACCAGATGAGGCTAAAAATGAGCTTTTGAATATTGTAGAAAAGAAATCTGAAGAAGATTTGCTTATCCGTATGCAAAAGTTAGATAACCAAGCAGAAGAGAAGCTCACAGATAAAGCTAAAAACATTTTAGCTACAGTTATCCAACGTTTAGCTTCAACAGTTTCTGGAGAAATTATGGTTACTTCCGTTCCTCTTCCCTCTGATGAAATAAAAGGAAAGATTATTGGTAAGGAAGGTAGAAACATAAAGGCTTTTGAACGAGCCACTGGTGTAGAAGTTATTGTCGATGATACTCCTGGAGCTATCACCATTTCTTCTTTTGATCCTATTCGTCGCGCTGTCGCTTGTCTCGCCCTTGAGAATCTTATTACTGATGGGAGGATTCAACCTGCGAAGATTGAAGAATTTGTCGAAAAGGCCAAAGTAGAAACAAATAAAATTATAAAAGAGAAAGGAGAAGCTGCAGCTTTTGAATGCGGAGTTTATAACCTTGACCAAAAACTCATAGCTATTCTAGGAAGATTACATTTTCGTACTTCTTACGGCCAAAACGTGCTTGCCCACTCCATAGAAATGACTCATATCGCTGGGATGTTAGCTGAAGAGCTTGGAGCTAACGTGGCAGTGGCTAAAGCGGGTGCTCTTCTCCATGATATAGGTAAAGCTCTTGATCATGAGGTCAGTGGAACTCACGTTGAGATTGGAAGAAGGATTCTACAGAAATTTAATGTATCTGAGGAAATAATCAAAGCCATGCAGGCCCATCATGGAGAGTACCCATATGAGACTATTGAATCAATAATAGTTCAAACTGCTGATGCAATTTCTGGTGGCAGACCGGGAGCCAGACGAGATACAGTAGAAAACTACCTTAAACGCCTAGAAGACCTTGAAGCTATAGCGCTCTCGTTCCCTGGTGTGGAAAAGGCATATGCTCTTCAAGCGGGCCGAGAAATCAGGATTTTTGTCACTCCAGAGAAGGTTGGTGACCTAGAAGCCAAAAAAATGGCTAGAGATATAGCTATTCGGATAGAAAGTGAGCTCAAGTACCCAGGAGAAATAAAGGTTAATGTCATCCGTGAAGCTCGTTCTGTAGAGTTTGCCAGATAAAAGGTTTAATAGCTTTTTAGAGCCATTGCTTAAAATATGGCTTAGTATATAATTTTTATTGGGCAAAGATCCTGATCGGACCTTGTTTATCAGTAAGTTTTAATGAAAGAAAAAAATGAATAAAGTTGCAATAGTAGAGGCAGTACACGCAAAACTTGGAGGAACAAAAGTTCAAGCAGAAGAAGTTGTAGATGTAGTGATTGATTCTATCGTTCACTCTTTGAAAAAAGGTGGCGAAGTTTCAATCGCCGGTCTAGGTATCTTCTCAACCAAGGTTCGTGCTGCAAGACAAGCAAGGAATCCTCGAACTGGTGAATCAATCTCAGTTCCATCAATGAGAGTTCCAAAGTTCCGTCCTGCAAAGGCCCTCAAGGATGCAGTAAAGTAATATTTACTTCAGTCTAAAACAAAAAATCTCCCCGCAAGGAGATTTTTTGTTTACTTTACTCCGTGGCTTTGTTTTATTTTATCTACTTCCCTCTCATCCTCTAATTCATTTTTTTCTCTAGCTTTTTTTCCTTGCTCTGCAAGCTCACTAATATTTAATTTGTATAACTCATTTACTTTGTTTTCTAAATATTTTTCTGTATTCAATTCTGGATTTTCTAATACTTCGGACAAAAGTATTTCCAATATGAAACCAATATATGCTCCTGGTTCTGATTTTGTTAACTCCATTATCTTCTGGCCATTTACCTTGAGCTGTTTCACGCTTATTGGATCACGCATGACCTCCTCTATCATCGAGTGATACTTACGTAGTCTATATGGAGATTCCTTTGGACGGCCTGTACCTATGCGGTCACATGAACGTACGTCCATGAGATCCCAGATAAGCTCAGGAGAGACATTTCTGACCATTCTGCGAACAGCAGAAAGTGAAATTTCCTCGGTGTCAGAAAAGAACATATGCCACCTCACAAGCTTGGTGACTTTGTCTACAATATCTTTAGGAAACTTTAAATCAGTGAGGATAGACTTCGTTATTTTGGCACCTACCACTTCATGGCCGTAGAATGTCCATTGGTTGTTTTGCCACCTTTTGGTGTGTGGTTTGGCTATGTCGTGGAAGAGCACAGCCAGACGAACATACAGAGGAAAGTTTTTCTTGGCACTATGTTCAAGAGAACGAAGAAGATGCTCCCAAACAGTAAAGGCGTGTGCTTGGTTTTGTTCTACCCCAATACCTTTGGTGAAATCTTCTGAGATATATTTAAGCACTCCAAGTCGTGCACAGAGGTCGAGCGCCAGAGCCGGAGAATCAGACATAATAATTTTAATGAATTCATCTCTAATTCTTTCTTTGGAAATATGTCCAAGCAAATCGACATTTTCCTCGATAGCCTTTTGTGTTTCTGATTCTATGGCGAAGTTTAGTGTACTTGCAAGTCGTATGGCACGAAGCATACGAAGAGCGTCCTCACCAAATCTTTCTTTAGGTTCACCCACTGTTCGTATAAGACTCTTTTTAATATCTTCAAGACCATTGTATGGATCAATAATTTTCTCCGTCTCTACATCATAAGCAATAGCATTCATAGTGAAATCTCTACGAGCCAAATCTTGTTTAATATCAGTTCCCCACTCCACTTTGTCTGGTCGACGAAAATCAGAATATCCGGATTCAACTCTATACGGAGTGATTTCAATTGTCTTTAAAGTTTCATCTTTTTCTTCGTCGCTGACTACCCCTACAGTGCCATATTCGTTTTCATAAAAAGTGTGAGGAAAAAGTGCGATAATTTGTTCTGGGTTGGCATTAGTAGTGATGTCCCAATCTTTCGGAGTTTTTAAAAGTAAACAATCTCTCACACAACCACCAACTAGATAACTTTGAAACTCGGCGCGAGAAAGAATAGATGAAACTTCTTTCACCGTCTTGGGCACCTTGAGTTTTGTCTCTAGAGTAGTCATTTCTCTTCTTTAGTATATATGAAACTAGTCCACGCTTGTTGTGCCCCTGGCAGGAATCGAACCCACATCACTTGTTCCGAAGACAAGTACTTTATCCATTAAGCTACAGGGGCAAACGAGAAACAAATAACATTCTATGGCTATCCTACACGAAAAATATTTTCTCTGCACACTGTGTAACACCGACAATTTTGTGCGGGATGGGGGAATCGGACTCCCGACTACAGTTTGGAAAACTGTCGTTTTACCACTAAACTAATCCCGCATAAATTCACCATTCTTTCGGGGCGCCGAGAATCGAACTCGGACCACATGCTCCCAAAGCAAGTATACTACCACTATACTACGCCCCGTAAAGAAACATCCTAACACGGAGAGGCACTATTTCAAACACTCGATTTTTTTATCTAAATACGTTATTATCTTTCAACTTGCGGCCATGGTTTAGTGGTAGAACACTTCCTTGCCAAGGAAGAGATGGGAGTTCGATTCTCCCTGGCCGCACCAATTAGTCTTCTGCGTCTTCGTCATCCTCCTCTTCCTCTAAATCTTGGTTTTTTGCTTCCTCAAGAATTAAGGCATCAAGTTCATCTCCGGCTTCTGTCTCAGCTTGATTTAGTTCAATTATGGTATCGTCAGTTTTTTTTGATAGCTCATCTACCTCTGTATCAAGTGAATCTAAACTTCCTTGGAGTTTAGTGTTTATTTCTTCCCTATCCTTTTTCATGTCACTAACTTTTTGGATTAGAGAATTTATTTCGTCTTGAGGGTCTTGAGTATTTTGATCAGTCATATTTTTATTTATTAATTAATTTTTCTTCAAACTTTTTCATATCTTGGATGAAGGTGTTTAGTGGTATCTTATTTTTCTTATAATATCTAGCCAAAATGTTTTTGAAGTTTTCTACATCCATTTTTTCGTTACTCAAAAATCTTGTTTCTTTGGTGAATTTTATAAGATCAATTTGTTTCGCTTGGTCTCCTCCATTTTCCATCACACTCTCGTTCCAAAGGGAAACAAATTCTTGAGTCTCCTTTTTTCCTTCTTTGTTTTCTGTAGAAATTGTAGATTCTACTAACTCCGCCTCACTTGGTTCAGAATCAACCCTTGGGTGTCCACTGGTTGTCTCACTAGCTTTTTGGTCTACTTCTTTTGTTCGTGCGTCGACGTTTAAGTTCGCACCTCTAGTGTTTTTTATCCTCACATAATCTCCTCGTTTGTCTCTGAGTGGATTTGCCTTCTCATCAATTTTTGTAATTTTTTCTAATACTTTGATTCTTGTTTTTTGAAGATTTTCCCTTTCATCATTCATTGCCTTTTTCTCAGCCGCAATCATTTCTCCTAATTGCTTCACAGCTTCAAACTTTTTAATATTTTTTTCGCTTTCACCTTGTGCTCTTAGAGTTTCTTCAATTTGAGTTTTTGTTTTGTCTAGTCCTTCTAATTCTTCTAACTTATTTTTATGCTTAGCTTCAGCAACGGCCATATCTAAATCAATTTGGTCGAGCTTCCCATGGGCAATCTCTAGATCTTTTTCTATTGGTGCTAATTTTGTCTCAAACACATTGATAAGTTTTCCTGCCACCATATCTCTTTTTTCTAGGTGCACCTTTCTTTTATTATCTCTAACCTCGAACATACTTTGGTTTTTGTCTCTCTTTTTCAAAAGCTTATTTTTGTTTTCCTCAGATTCTCTGATTTTTTCTTCGAGTGATTCCCCACCAGGTAACCCACCTTTCTTTAAATCTTCAATGAGAGTTCTCATTTTTGTTTGAAAGACATCAATTGCTTCTACTCTTGCGTTGAAACCATCGGCTCTTCTTTTGAGTATAACCATCCCATGTTCATACTCATTGGCATTAATTTGATTGTAAGCAATCTGCATCTTCCCTACTGTTTCCTGCACTATAGGTATATTTTTTATCCCTTCATAAAGTTTAGAGACAATATTCCTTGCACCTTCAGTTAATTTACTAAATCTGCTTTGGTTGTCTGGGCTAAACCTTGTGCCAACAACAGTAGAAGCCTCGGAGGTGGTTGGTGTTGAAGGGGTAGTCTCTGGTGCAATGGGTACAACTGGGATTGCTTCTACTTTTGGGGTGGTAGGAGGAACAGCCTCCACAGCAGGAGCAGATGGAGTCGGAGGCACTACTTCTGTTGGTGCTATTGTGACCGGTGAGGCTTCTGGCTCAGACGGAGATGGTTCTGGGGCCACTGGCGATGGAGCCTCTGCTGCAACTACTGTTCCCCCTTCAAGCTCTCTGATTCTGGCTTCATTTGCTAAGACTTTCTTTTCAATATCATCATGATTCAAATCAGTGCCGTGTTGGACTGATTTATTAAGCCAATCAATCTCCTTTTTTAGTCTTTCAGCTTCTGAGTCCTCTATGGGAGTAATTGTGGTCTCAGTTGCAGGTAATTCTTGAGCTGAACCAGCCTTTTCTAGCTCTCTTATTTTGGCCTCATTCTCAAGGACTTTGCTTTCAGCAAATCCACTAGGCATATATGTTCCCTTCTGGACAGCTTGATTTAAAGCCGATATTTCTGTTTTTAGTTTGTATATTTCGAGGGAATTATCTGGTGTGGCTGGCTCCCCAACAATTGGAGCTTCACTTGGCATTTCGTTCATGATATTTAAATAATTATTTTATGCATTTAGTATGACACACAAGATGAGAATATGCATAAAAGACACTAAATAATATTTTCTATAAGTTCTACTCTTGCTATATGTTTTGTCTCATCAATTTTGACTGTAATCAAATCTAACTGCCAGTCTGAGTTAATTCTCTTTTCTAACATATAGGTCTGGATAGCTCTATGAAGTCTCTTTATTTTCCAAGGATGAACATTCTCTTCTGGTCTGTATGTATCAGTTGCATGTGTAACTGTATCAAAAGTTACATGTGTAACCTTCACGCTTTTCACCTCAATAAACCGATACATATCGGCTTTAAGTGCAACGATATCAATTTCCCCCCATTTTCTTAAGTAATTTCTCTCAACAATTGTGAATTTGTGATTTTTAAGGTATTCACAAGCAATATTCTCACCGATATCGCCTAATTTCCTCTTCTCAGTTCTATTATCAGATTTACTTAAATGTTCCATGTGTAACAAGTGTAATTTTAATCATAACGTTTCACGTGAAATTAATACCTATAAAATGGCTAGGTATAAGCTTAAAAGGGCAGATGACTTTTAAAAACTGTCTTTTATCCCCATCCTCCCCATAGTTATCCACATCTGTAAATAATTGTGTCATAGTTGCTTTGTAATGAAGCCTTATTTCTATTAAACCCAATTTTAGCACTTATTAATTAAAAGACTTCTTATGGACAGGGGATAAAGACATCTAAATATATAAAAAGAACCGCCAACGGGGCGATCCGCGGGCGGTTGGCTACTAGCGATAGGCTGTAGCAGAAGGTAAGTCCAGTGACTCGGGCAAGGCGCAGGATGAACAGCACCAAAAAAATGAAAAGTTTGTGGATGTGTCATCCGCTACTCTTCGCCCGTAAACCCAGACTATCTTCCAGAAAGTCTTGGCCAGACCTGAAGGTACAATATCGAATTCTAATACTTCGTTGGAGAGTGAAGTAGCTTCCTTCGAAAGTCTGTAATTAGTATACATCTAAAGGACAATTTAAATATGAAAAACTGGGGATAACTAAGAATAATTTTAAAAGACATTTTGTCCTTTAAAATATGGCTCTATCTAATGGTTATTTGAATAGGGCAGTGATCTGAACCAAAAATGGTTTCAAGTGTTTCTATAGATTTTATTTTTTTAAGTGCTTCAGGTGTGGCAAAAAAATAATCAATTCTCCAACCAACGTTACGTTCTCGAGCAAAAGTTTTCATATCCCAATAGGTGTAAATTTCCTTTTTATCTGGGTAAAAATGTCTAAAGACATCTGTCCAACCATAGGCAATAAGCTTGTCCATCCAAGCTCTCTCGACAGGAAGGAAGCCAACATGGGTTTCATTTTCTTTTGGTCTGGCTAGATCTATCTCTGTATGAGCAACATTCACGTCTCCACAAAAGATGATATTTGGCTCGGTTTTTCTAAGTTCTTCTATAAATTGGAGGAAATGTTCGTAGAATTCTAGCTTATATTTAAGTCTTTCTGGGGCACCTCCCCCATTAGGGAAATAACAGTTAATTAGTATAAAATCATTATATTTAGCCATTATTAGTCGACCTTCTTGGTCCATCTCGGGTATGTTTAGGTCATTTACCACCTCGGCAGGCTTGTCCTTAGAATATATGGCCACACCACTGTACCCCTTCTTTATAGTAGGGAAGTGAAAGTATGAATGATATCCAACAGGAGACTTTACTTGTTCTGGGAGTTGTTCTGGGAGAGATTTGGTCTCCTGGAGGCAAAGAATGTCTGGTTTAAGGCTAAGGATATGATCAAATTGACCCTTGCGATCAACTGCTCGGAGACCATTTACGTTCCAAGAGATGATTTTCATATTATTTAATAGGGCCACAACGCTCTATGAATTCTGATTTTGATTTCTTTGTAACAGCGAGAATGCCCAGAACCACAATATATGTGGCCACAACTTCGGAACTCATTTTGTAGTGGCTGTGAGTCACAAAAGTGGCTATAAATATACCTACAATGAGAATAGTCCAAGCCAAAACATAAACCTCACCTGGGTGTTTACCCTTAGAGTAAAACTGCCATCTCTCGAATTCTTTCTCAGCACTATAGATTGTGAGGCAGACTGCATAGAGAGCGGCGATGGGGCCCATGATTTCTGAATATGCTCCGTCGTGCAAAAAGTCTGCGATTATGACAATGAAAAATATGATGGTCCAAAAGTTGGTGAGATATCTCCAGTAGACTCCGGATTCTTTGTCTTTTTTCTTCATATCATAATCATACAGTTTTGAAGAATTATTAACAAAATTTACTTAGCAATAAAATAGATTAAAGGTATAATTAAACGAGTAAAAATAGTTATATACAATGAAAAAAATATTAAATTCCTACAAAAGTTTATTTATTCTGTTTTTGTTTCTCATTGTGTCTTTTGGTGCTAACGTTACTTTAGCTGAGGCTTCTTGTAGTTTGGGCTCCGCTTCTGTATCGCCAACTACAGCCAAAGCAGGAGATGTTGTGACTATTTCTTGGAATGTAGATGGGACTTGTAACAGAACAGAAATATATTTAAATGGTTGGCCAACCTCAAGTTTGTTAGTAAATAAACCCACCACACGACCAGGAGGGTATAGTTATCAAAGAACCTTACCAAATCCTTTTTATGGAGAATTTTATAATTTAACTTTGTTTGGAGATTGTTCTGGTTATAATGGATTTTATGCCACTTGTGGCTCCGCTGGCCTCTCTGTTCTTGCTGGTGATACTCCACCAGAATTTCCAGCTTTTACACCTTCAGTAACATTAACTCCCTCAACACAAACTATAAACAGCGGGCAATCAGCTACTTTGACTTGGTCTAGCAATTTAACTTCTTGTTCAGCAACGACTCCAACAGGGTGGACTTCAAGCACGGCTTCTTCTGGAAGTGGTACTGTTTCTCCAACACAAACAACAACTTATAGCATTTCGTGTATAACTCCAGCTGGAACTGGTACATGCAGTGGAACTGTCGTAGGAAGTAAGGATGGGACAACTGTGCCAGGTCCTTATGAGGGTCAAAGTTGTTCTCAATTTACAACAAAAGCTTTATGTACCCAGGGTTGGCCAACTCACGGATGCCAATGGAATGGGCCTTCTGGGTCAACTTCTTCAACCGCTTCAGCTTCTGCGACAGTAACGGTAACTACAGTTCAAACACCACCTGATGCGTGTGGTTCTGGATCAGGTTCGACTCCTCAACTAAATGAACCAACCACTAATCCATCTGCTTGTAATCCAGGGGTATATGCAAATTCTCCAGCTGATACAACAACACCTGGAGCACAATCATGGAACTGGTCTTGTGGAGCGGTAACAAGTTGCAGTGCTCCAAAATATGGATGCAGAACAACAAATGATATTAACTATAGCCTACCTCAATATGGAGCAAATGGACCAAATAATAATTGGGGTTGTGCAAATAAATGTTCGATAACAACGGATACAAACTACAATACCGCCCCATGTGCTGGGACTTGTGCCAACGGCGCACCTGTGGGTACTTATCCAACATGCAATGTTCCGCCACCACCTCCGCCTGCTGGCCCATACACCATCACTGCTTCTTCTGGAGCAAACGGCACAGTGACACCAGCTGGAGTGACCACAAAATCTAGCGGCACTAGTCAGACATATACTATCACTCCTTCAGCAAATTATTCTAGGTCCACAGTACTAGTAGATGGAGTAAACAATACCACTGCAGTTTCAACTGGGACTTATACTTTCTCAAATATAACAGCGAATCATACTATTTCAGCTACATTTAGTGCTGTTCCACCACCACCTCCGCCAGCAACAACAGCTACAATAAAGGTTGTAAGTAATGTGTCTACTGGATGGTGTATAAACAATGCTAATTGTGTTACAAATTCAACTACTAAAACCTACACCGTTACCCCTGGAGCAACTGGTTCTTCATATACTATTGTTGGCGATACAGTAGCAAATTATTCTGGTCCTGTTATCACAAACGATGTGACTGGTAATAGTTCAACATTCACTCTCTTCCCTGGAGATACTGGTACATTTAGTCTTTCTTATACTGCTGATGGGGGAGTTGGATGTGTTGGGTGTCCAGCTGGTTTTAATTATTCCCTTTCAAATTCTGGTATGGGTAATCCCGCTCCTGGTCAAGTCACAATAACCAAGACTCTGTTGAGTGGAACCCCTCAAACAATTTGGCTCACTGTTTCAAGTAATATTGCGGGGTTACAATCAAATATTTCTGGGCAAAATTGTGCTCTAAGTTGCTCTAGTGTGATTAGTTTCGTTGTGCCTCCTTCAACCCCTAATGGAACATATCCCATTACTGTCACAGGAGATCCGGGCAATAAAACAACCAATTTTAATTTAGTTGTTTCTGGTGGTGGAGGTGGTGGGTCCTTGCTTGATGTTTCTTGTTCATCTTCTCCTGTTGGGCAAGCAAAGGTGGGGGATCCTATCGCCTGGATAGCAAATGTTAGTGGCGGAAACCCCCCTTATGTTTATAAATGGTTTGGAGACAGTATCCCAAGTAATCCGCCTCCAACATTTAATCAAAATGGAACTGTTAACCAATACAATATCGCTTATACAACCACTGGTACAAAAGGTGCTCAGGTTGAGGTTACTGATTCATCACAGACTGCTTTGAGGAAGGAGTGTGTGAGGTCGGTTATTCAGATAAAAGTTAATCCAACATTTAAGGAACAATAATTAAAAATATATGCAACAACAAACAAAAACATTGTTAATCATTGCGGGGATAATCGTTCTGGTGTTAGTGGGTTATGTTTGGTATAGCAGTACAAATAAATCGGGGGCCACTCTTCCTAATACAAGCACTACAGCAAAAACTGAAGAAGTTAAACCGAGATCAGATGTCACAGTTAAACAAGCAGAGGTAACTGATACGGGTAAATCACTAAAACTTCCCGCAGGCTTCCCAACTACTATTCCTGTAGAAACTATGAATGTCACAGAGAGTTATAGTGCTTTCTACCAAACACACAATTCAACTCAATACACTGTTACCTATACGAGTACTGCCACAATAGCTTCAAAATGGGATGAATATGAGGCTTTTATGAGCAAAAATGGTTATACAATAAATAAAGCAACATCCATTAAATCAAAAGGCATAATTTCTGGGACAAAAACTGGAGAAAGTCTATTGGTAGTAATCAATGCACAAGGTGGTAAGACGCTTGTGCATATAACCTTGCTCAAACAAGGATAAAATGTGCGAAGAGATTTGTTACTTAAAATAAAATGAAGAAACAATACATTATCTCAATAATCATTGTCATAATCGTTTTATCTGTTGGTTTGTTTTTGTATCCTAAAGTAAATAACAAATCAAGTATTGTGGCACCAAATGTAGTAATTACTCCAGCGAAGTTGTTGGTTGCCACAACCACTAAATTAATTTCTTTGGCTCCTAAAGACTCTTTGGTGCCGATGTTCCCTAATGAGCTTGTTTTTTGGAATAAAGATATAAAGATTAATTATTCCGCATACTCTAGTTTAAAAAAGGAAAACGAAACACGTCAGTTGGTTAATACTGAATACACCACCATTGAATCTACTGATAACTTATTGACCTTCTATCTCAACTATGTAAAAAAGAATAAATATATAACCAAGGGTGGTCTTGTGGGTGGAAAGGATAGGTTTGTGTTTGGAGAAAAAATCATTAAAGGCAAAAATCAATTATTGAATATATCGATTAGAGACATGGGTGATTCGAGGAAAATAAATATTTCTATAATTAAATGATGAATAAACGAATATCTAGTTTAATAATTATTTTTTTAAGTCTTGTAATCTCGGGCAGTATTTATTTTTCTAGTGTGAAGGTTGTTTCGGCAGTGATATATGCTTGCGACATTTGTACTGATACATATGGAAATTGTTCAGCTGGCTATACCGGCTATACTGTCACCACTGACTGCGAGACAAGAGTTGATGGGAGAATATGTAGCCCCACTTATTCAACAGCTTCCTACTGTACTCCAGTTACATGTACCACTGACAACTCCTGTTCTGCCACCACTCCAGCTTGTGGCACCACTACTTATGGTACAGATAATTGTGGTACGACTTGTAGTAGAACAGGCGCTGCTTGTGCCTGTGTGTCTGACGGCTCCTGTTCTGCTTCAACACCAGCGTGTAATCAAACAACATATGGAGTAGATAATTGTGGAGACTCATGTATAAAGACTGGAGCTGCATGTCCAACTCCTATAAATGGTGCTTGTTCGACGACTCACTATGGTTGTGTTGCAGGAACTAGCGCTAATAATTTGAGCAGACCATCTGATTGGTCATGGCAGTGTCAGGGTTCAAATGGTGGAACTAATGCTGGTTGTACAGAAAGCAAAGCTGCCATGTACTACGGGACACCTTATGTCGATAGCGCACAGAACATAGATGGAAGTGCAAATTCTTATAGTAATCCTCAGAGTACAGCTGTTAATAACTCCGGTCCAAATATTAATTACCATTGGGTTTATAACAATTACACAGCTGTGGCCGCAGTCTATGGATATGTTAATAGTGCCAATATAGGAAGTTTGGGTACTACTAATTATTATCATTTCCTTACGCCAGCAATTTCTTGCCCAGTTGGTAGTGTTTGCTCAGGTACTGCCAAGATTTCAGTTGATTTTCTTGACCCAAACACTGGATATGATTATTTAGTACAAAGTAATACATATACTTATTACTATTACACCCCAGCACCAGTAGTAAATTGTGTCGGTAGTTGGGTTAATAATTCTACCTGTAGTGCCAGCTGTGGTGGTGGTGTTCTACAGCAAACTTATACCATTACTACTCCAGCATCAGGTGGTGGGACGGCTTGTCCTTATGCCAACGGAGCTACTCAGTGGGGAACTACAAGTTGTAATACAGTTTGTTGTGCCCCACTTACTCAAAATGTCACTGTAGCTTGTGATGCGAATGCATATAGTTGCGCTGCAACAAGTGGAAATGTGACTAGAAGCCAGACAAAGGCTGCTTATCCAACTTGTACTTTCCCAACACCAGTTTCAAATACCAACTCAACTTATGTTAGTGATACATGTGCATATCCAGCACCTGTAGACGGCGGTTGGAGTGCTTATAGTCCATCCGCATCTTGTCCAACATCTTGTGGTTATGCTGGAGGAACATTAACTCGTACTTGTACAAATCCTGCTCCATCATGTGGAGGAGCGGCCTGTGTTGGTTCGGCTTCATTGAGTTGTGCTGCGACTGCTGCTTGCACATGTTCGGCACCTCTCACTCAAAATGTCACTGTTGCTTGTGATGTTAATGCTTATGGGCAATCTGCCACGAGTGGCGTTGTCACCAGAAGCCAAACAAAAAGCGCTTACCCAAGTTGTGCTTTTCCAGCTCCTCCGGTTACTACAGCCAATTCTACTTATGTAAGTGATAATTGTGTTTATCCACCCGTCGTAAATGGTGGCTGGTCTGCTTGGAGTGCGTGGGGAACTTGTAGCGTTTCTGCTTGTGGACAGACTGGAACTCAAACACAAACACGCACATGTACAAATCCAGTACCATCTGGTGGTGGAGCTGATTGTGTTGGGTCTGCAACTCAGTCTCAATCATGTAGTACTGCTGCTTGTCCAGTAAACTGTGTTGGAAACTGGGTAGATAATGCAACCTGTAGTGTCAGTTGTGGTGGAGGTGTAAAACAACAAACTTATACCGTTACTACTCCAGCATCAGGTGGTGGGACGGCTTGTCCTTATGCCAACGGAGCTACACAGTGGGGGACTACTAGTTGTAATGCAACCTGTTGTGCACCTCTGACCCAAAATGTCACTGTGGCTTGTGATGTGAATGCTTGGGGCAGTTCAGCTACTTCAGGAAGTGTCACTAGAAGTCAAACAAAAAGCGCTTACCCAAGTTGTGCTTTTCCTACACCCGTATCAACGTCTAATTCTACTTATGTAAGTGATAATTGTGTTTATCCACCAGCTCCAACTCCAGTTGTAAATGTGTTAGCAAATAATAATCATAACCCAATATATCTGTCTTATGGACAAACTCTAACTTTATCTTGGTCTGGAACAAGGAATGGTGCGTGTCAGTCGTATAAAGATTCTGTATCTATGGGTGCGGTGAGTGCGAGCGGTAGCACAAGTATTGTACCTGCTTCAACTTGGTATCCTGCCCAAGGAGGTTCATCGACATATTATGTTAAATGCTATGTTGTAAACGCAGACAGTTCTATTGATTATGGAACTTTGATATTTGATAGCGTGACTGTAAATGGCCCACCTGCATTAATTGCTCCAACAGGTTTTGTGGCTTCACAATCATCTTGTGATAAAAACTGGTTGAATCTTTCTTGGAATGCATCCGCTAACGCCACAAGTTATCAAGTTTATAGAGGAGGGACACTAATATACAACGGTTCCGGACTTGCCTTCTCAGATACCGGACTTACTTTGGGGTCAACTTATACATATACAATTTATGCTTCAAACGCAGGAGGTTCTTCGTCCGGGGCTCTTACTTCTGGCACGGTACCAAATACTTGTTCATACAATTTAGTTATCACTACTACAGGTACGGGTTCTGGTACTGCGGGTCCATCAGGGTCTTATAACTCAGGTACTGTCGTAGCTCTAACTAACTCACCAAGTACTGGTTCATCTTTTGGTGGTTGGAGTGGAGATGCGGATTGTACAGATGGCTCGGTAACTATGAGTGCAAACAGATCGTGTATCGCGACATTCACAATAAATAATTATACAGTGACACCAAGTGCTGGAACTGGCGGTTCGATTTCACCAAGCACTCCTCAAAATGTGACTTATGGTAATACTACATCATTCACAGTCACGCCTAATTCTGGATATCATATAAATACAGTTTCTGGTTGTGGAGGTACGTTTACAACTAGTCCATATTCAACAGGTGTCATTACTGGGAATTGTTCTGTTTCTGCAACATTTGCAGTCGATACCACCTATAGTCTTTCAAATAGTGGCAATTTCTCTATAACAAAAGGTGCAACTCCTGTAAGTGGATCAAATAGTGTAACTAGGACTTCAATTGGTGGAGCACAGGTACCTGTGACACTTGCAGTAACTGGTTTGCCATCTGGTATTACTGTTTCATCTATAACATCAAACCCTTGTCCACCTTCAGTGGGAGGTTGTGTTTCCACGATTAATTATTCTGTGGCTCCAAGCACTATAGCTGGGCCATACACCCTTACTGTCACAGGCACAGGCACAGGTGTCCCTACAGTCCAGACAACATTTGTGCTTACTGTCGTTTCTCAATCAACTATTAATATTTCAAGTAACATTGCCTCCTCTTGGTGTATACAACCAAGTAATGCAAGCAGTATTTGTGGTTCTGGTACTTCTGGTTCTTATTTAGTTAATCCAAATGGTATGGCTTCATATCTTGTGACTGGATATTCTGTAGCAAATTATGATGGGCCAACTTACTACAATGATGTCACTAAAACTTCTACTGGGTCATTCTCACTCTTTGGAGGTGATTCGGCGAATGTGACTCTTTCTTATTCACCATCATTTAATTATTCACTTTCTAAAGCTGACCCCGCCCCTGTCACAAAAGGAGGAGTAGATGTTTACACTCAAGGTACAGTCAGTGTGAATCTAATTAGTGGTACTGCCCAACAAGTAGATTTGATCGCCTCAGGAGCTCCAGCCGGTGTCAGTGTTGTTCCGTCTCCTGTTTCTTGTACTGAATATACATCTGGGGTGTGTCAAAGTATCGTAACATTCACTATTCCTCCTGGGACAGCAGCAGGTACATATCCAATAACTTTCACGGGTAGTCCTCTAAGCAAGGTTACTAGTATGAATCTAGTAGTAAACAATCCAACAAATATTACCGCTACATGTGTGGCTTCTCCTGCTACAGCGGAAGTTGGTGATCCTGTTACTTGGACAGCCACAAACATTTCTGGTGGCAATGGTAATTATGTCTCATATGTTTGGAGGGGAGTAGGTATACCAACAAACCCGGCCCCTAGCACAAATCCATTTACTGTGACATACACTACTGCTGATAACATTAGAGTGGCTACGGTCACCATTACAGACTCAATAGGTAATCATGGGGAATGTTCTGCATCAGGATCGGCTTTGATAAAGATTAAACCAAATTTCAAGGAACAATAGTCTCAAAAAATAATTCAAAGCGTGGTAAAATAAACTTAATATGCACATTGATGATACACAGCTTAAAGGCTTTATGCTTGATTCTGGTCTCGTATCAAAAAAGGAGCTTGAAGAAGCTTCAAAAGAGGCTGAGGAAAAGAATGAAAGTGTGGGCAAATTATTAGTGACTAAGGGGTCTATTACTGATGATGATTTGCGTCGCATGCAAGCCTATATTTTAGGTATACCATTTGTAGATTTAAAAAACCAAAAATTAGATTTTTCAGTTCTTTCACTTATCCCTGAACCAATTGCCAGGAATCATAATATTATTGCCTTTAAAAAAACTGCAGAATCTCTAGAGGTTGCAATGCTTGATACAGAGGACCTAACTGCTATTGATTTTGTGAAGAAAAAAGTCGGACTGAGAATTTTGCCTAGACTCACAGATAATGAATCAATGAAATGGGCACTGCTTTCTTACCAAAAAAGTTTAAAAGCAGAATTTGGAGACATTATCCAAAAAGAAGTCGGCTCAATACAAGCAGTCAGTGATCACCCAGAAGGGGAAGATGAGGCAGAAAGTGATTTGAAAAAACTTGCGGAAGATGTCCCTGTGGTCAGGATAGTGGACACATTACTTAAACACGCCATTATTCAAGATGCTTCAGATATTCATATTGAACCAGAGGATAGTCAAGTGTTAGTCAGATACAGAATTGATGGTTTGCTCCATGATGCAATGGTTTTGCCCAAAACAACAGCCGCAGGTATAACAGCTAGGATTAAGGTTTTGTCTAATTTAAAACTGGACGAGAAGAGAGTGCCTCAAGACGGTCGCTTTAAAATTGATATGAACGGAGAGAAAGTTTCTTTCCGTGTTTCTACTCTACCCACTTATTATGGAGAGAAGACAGTCATGAGATTGCTTCGAGAAAATGTTTCTGGGTTTACTCTAGAAGGGCTTGGGTTCCACGGGTGGGGGCTTTCAGAAATTCATAAAGCCATTAAATACACCACGGGTATGATTCTCACTACAGGTCCTACGGGTTCAGGAAAAACCACCACTCTTTATACAATTTTGGATATTCTTAACACCCCAGATGTAAACATTTCTACTATTGAGGACCCAATAGAATATCAAATGAAGCGAATAAACCAGACTCAAGTTAGACCAGATATTGGTTTTACTTTTTCTTCTGGATTAAGGACTTTAGTTAGACAAGACCCAGACATAATAATGGTAGGAGAAATTAGAGACAACGAAACTGCCGCTCTTTCAGTTAATGCCGCCCTCACTGGTCACCTCGTATTATCAACACTTCACACTAATTCTGCTGCTGGAGCCATCCCAAGACTCATTGATATGAAAGTTGAGCCATTTTTGCTTGTTTCAACTGTGAACATAGTGGTAGCTCAAAGATTGATTAGAAAATTGTCTCCAAATAAAGAAAAATATTTTTTGAATAAGGAAGAAATAAGTTCTTTAAGCAACATTGTTGATCTAGACAGGATGCTCGGGTTACTAAAGGAAGAAAAACTAGTTGAAAAGAATGCAACTTGGGAAAAAGTTCCTTTCTATAAACCGAAACCAAGTGCTGACAGTGAAGATGGGTATCAAAGTCGAATTGGTATTCATGAAGTTTTGAAGATGACAGAGACTATTAGAAGTTTGGTCATGAAGGGTGCAACTTCTCATGAGATTGAAGAACAAGCAAAAAAAGATGGCATGATGACTATGATAGAAGATGGGATATATAAGGCAGTTCAAGGGGTAACAACCATAGAAGAGGTGCTTCGAGTAATTTCAGAATAATTTATGATTAAATATTCTTATCAAGCAAAGGACAAAGATGGCAAGACTTACGTGGGTTTCCATGATGCCAATAACCGCATAGAATTGTATGCACATATTAGAGAAGAAGGGGGGTCTGTTCTTTCAGTAACAGAACTAAAGGGCGGCTTTGACTTGGATTCTATAATTGCCAGTATTTTTGGAGGAGTGAAAACTCACGACAAAATTCTTTTAGCTCGTAACTTGGGCTCAATGATAAAGGCGGGGTTAGCTGTAACTCGCGCTTTGGCTGTGATGGAAAAACAGACAAAAAACAAGATTCTTGCTGCGCTTCTAAGAGACCTTGCTAACGATGTCAGCAAAGGAGAGACTTTGTCTGATTCTATGAAAAAGAGACCACATATTTTTTCTCAATTGTTTGTTTCTATGGTTAAGGCTGGAGAGGAGTCAGGAAACTTAGCAGATTCACTTGAAATAGTCGCCAGTCAGTTAGATAAATCATATACGTTGGTAAAAAAAATTAGAGGTGCTTTGATATATCCCGCAGTGATACTCTCAGCCATGATTATCATAGCGATCCTCATGCTCATATATATGGTTCCTACACTTACTTCAACTTTTAAGGGGATGGGAGTAACTTTGCCTCTATCAACCAGAATCATTATCTATATGAGTGATTTTTTAGTAAAACATACTTTTCTTGTGATTGCAGGGATAATTGGTTTAATTGCTTTTGTTATCATGTTTTTCAAAACTGTTATTGGCCAAAGAGTCTTAGATTTACTAACTATTAAGCTTCCTGCTATCGGTCCCATTACAAAAGAAGTCCAGAGTGCAAGAACTGCGAGGACATTATCATCACTTCTTTCTTCAGGTGTAGATGTGGTGGTAGCTATCGGAGTAACTATAGATGTGGTTCAGAATGTTTTCTATAAAAAAGTTTTAGAAGAAGCACGAGTGGCAATCCAAAAAGGGGAGCCTATGTCAACAATATTCGATAAAAATGACGATTTGTATCCGCCGTTTGTTGGAGAAATGGTTGCAGTGGGAGAGGAGACAGGGAAAATATCTGAAATGCTTTTGGGTGTAGCTGATTATTATGAGAAGGAAGTCGATGAGGCCACAAAGGATTTGTCTACAATCATCGAACCAGTACTCATGATTATTATTGGTGCTGCAGTAGGTATTTTTGCCATCTCAATGCTTGCTCCAACATATTCATTGGTAAACAATATTTAATGACCAAAGAAAATTTAAAAATATTTTCACGAGGGTTCACGTTTGCAGAGCTAATAATAGGTGTGGCTATCATTATGTTGTTTGTGTCTGGAATATATAATGCCTACTATTCTTTGTATGGATCTATTTTGGCTTCTCATTCAAAGACCGTGGCAGTAGATTTGGCCAACGAAGAGTATGAACTGATAAAAAATCTCCCATATTCAAGTATTGGGACAGTGGGTGGTAATCCTATTGGAGTTATCCCAACAAACCAATCAATCACAAGGGATAGAATAACTTTCACCATAAATACAAGTATTTTATATAAAGATGATCCGTTTGATGGGATTTCTGGTGGAACACCAAACGACACTCTTCCAAATGATTACAAACTAGTTGAAGTGAAGGTCTCGTGTACTTCATGCAAAAATTTTAATCCAGTAGTTATTACTGGTAGATTTTCTCCTAAGAATTTAGAAAGTAATTAATATGAAAAACAAAGGATTTAGTCTAATGGAATTTCTAATCGCAGTTTCTATCACCACAATTATAGTTATGGTTGTTGCTACTTTTATAAAGGATATTTTTACTTATAATTCCTCTTCTCAAGCAAGTATGACTTCTGTACTCGAAGGTAGGAAGGTATTAAGGATGATGGTTACTGAACTTCGAGCCACTACACAAGGCGCCAACGATTCATACGCCATTGATACAGCGGCTACCAGCACCATCATTTTTTATGTTGATACTAATGGAGATGGGGTACCAGACAAGATTAGATATTTTTTGGACAATGTATCCAAATCAATAAAGAGGGGAGTCATAATTGCTTCTGGTTCACCCGTTGGTTATTCTGCTTCAGAAGATATTTCAGTTTTAATTAATAACGTTTCAAACGGTTCATCAACTCCCTTATTTGATTATTATGATAAAAATTATGGAGGCACCACTAGTCCTATGACCATACCAGTAGATAAGGCATCAATTAGATTGGTAAAAATTACTGTTAATATTGATAAAGACATTAATCGTTCACCTTTTGTAGCCACAGTTTCTTCGGAAGCGGTTCTTAGAAATCTAAAAGATAATTTATGATTAACAAAAAAGCTAAAGGATATTTCTTAATTCAAGTTTTAGTTTTTGGAGCTGTAGCTATGATTGTAATTTCTGGATTAATTTCTTTTTCTCTTGCTAATTCTAAACTTTCAAGAAGAAGTGTGAATTCTCAGCAAGCATTTCAAATAGCAGAAGCGGGGATTGAATATTATAGATGGCACTTATCTCATGCGCCAGGTGATTTTAAAGATGGGACAAATAGCACAGGACCATATGTGAAGAACTTTTATGATAAGGATAACAATCTTTTAGGCACATATACTTTGACTATCACACCCGCTGCTGGAGGTGGTTCTGTCACAATTAAATCCGTGGGTACGTCGAATGCAGATCCAAACGCGAAGCGTATTATTGTCTCAAAGATATCTACTGGTACAGGGGTAACCTTTCACTATGGTGTTCAGTCTGGAATTGGAGGCTTTATTATGGGAGGAAACTCAACAGTTAATGGCAATGTATATTCAAATGGGGATATTATTGGTGGAAATGGTTCTTCTATAACAGGGAATGCTAATGCAGTGGGTACTATCACCAATGTTACTACAGGAACAAGCCAAACTGGTGTATTGCCGCAAGATATGCCTGTTACCCAAGCAGAGATAGATGGGTGGAAATTAGATGCAGCCACCACAACTTTTGTAGGGAATAAAACAATCAGTGGTTCAAACAACAATCTTGGTCCAATGAAAATACAAGGTAATTTGATAATAAATGGCAATGCCACTCTTACTGTCACAGGTACGTTATATGTCACCGGCACCATCACTTTAGGGAACAATGTCACTGTAAATCTATCTTCAAATTATGGAGGAACGGGAGGCATTGTCATAGCCGATGGGACAATTGAGTTAGGGAACGATGTTAATTTAAGCGGTTCTGGTGCGTCCGGTAGTTACCTCATGTTTATTTCATTATCCACATCTTCTTTAGCCATAGATATGGGGAACGGCAACGCTGCGACGGTAATGCTTTATGCTCCAAATGGAACAATAAATGTAAAAAATAACGCTAGCTTAAGAGCTTTATCTGCTAAAACGATTAATCTTGGGAATAATGTAGATCTTAACTATGTCACAGGAATTATAGACACCACGTTTAGTAGTGGGCCATCTGGGGGGTGGAGCGTTGATAGTTGGCAAGAAGTTAGTAGCTAATGAGCGTCTTCGAGTGTAATCCTTTATACTATATACATGGTTAAACCCATTCTTGTAGCTAATTGGAAAAATTATCCAAGTTCTTTGGAAGAAGTTAAAGACCTCCTAAAAAGGTTGTCCAAGGACTCTGTAGAGTACAAAAAAATAAATCTTTTTATTGCTCCACCGGTTGTGTATTTAGAATCAGTATTAAACAAAATAAAAAATTTTGGGTCTTTGGCTGTGCAAGATGTGCCATTAATGTATGAAGGGACACATACTGGAGAATTAAGCATGCATATACTCAAAAGCTTTGGGGTAAGGCTTAGTATTGTTGGACATAGTGAGAGACGAACTCTGGGGGAAACAAATGAGGTTATTAATCACAAAATAAAAAACATTTTAAAGTCAGGCATGGTGCCACTACTTTGTGTGGGGGAGAAAGAAAAGGATTTACATGGTGAGCACTTTGAATTTGTAAGGGAGCAAATAGTGGCCTGTTTATATAAGATAAAAAAAGATGATGTCTCAAAAATAATCATAGCCTATGAACCAGTTTGGACTATAGGCAAGAAGGCCAAAGATGCCATGGATAAGAATGACATAGAACAGATGATTATCTTTATAAAGAAAATTTTGACTGATTTGTATAGCAGAGAGACGGCAGAAAAAATAAAAATACTTTATGGTGGTTCAGTAGAACCAGCAAACGCCGCATCAATTCTTGAATCTGGTGTGAGAGGTTTCTTAGTTGGACACTCTTCAATAAATGCTGAAAACTTTTATAGAATTGCCAAGGTATTAAATAATTAATATGGATTTTAAAACAATATTAGAAATCGGAGATTTGGAAGATAAGAAGGTTTTGGTTAGACTTGATTGGAATGTACCCATAAAAGATGGCTCTGTTGCTGATGATTTCAGAATTAGAGAATCTCTACCTACTATTGAGTATTTGCTCAAACATGGGGCCAAAGTCACTCTTATTAGTCATTTGGAATCATCCATATCTACTGGTTCTCAACAGGAGATTAGTCTAGAGCCAGTTTATAAATGTGCTAAGAAATTCCTACCAAATTTGTCATTTAAAGAAGGAGGTGATTTAGTTTTATTGGAGAATTTAAGACAAAATAAGGGTGAAAGGGAGAATTCAAGAGAATTTGCGATGTCTTTAACTAAGGACATGGATTTGTTTGTGAATGAAGCTTTCCCTGCATCACACAGAGAGCATGCCTCAATAGTAGGAATCCCTAAATTATTACCAAGCTTTGCTGGATTTAGGTTCACAGAAGAAGTGAAGAGATTATCAAAAGCTTTTTATCCTAAACGACCATTTCTTTTTATCCTTGGTGGAGCAAAATTTGACACCAAACTTCCGCTTATTGATAAATTTATTCAAATCGCAGATTTTTTGTTCGTGGGAGGTGCTTTGGCTCACAATTTTTATAAAGAAATGAAAAATAATATCGGAGACTCTCTTGTTTCTAATGAAGAGTTTGGATTATTAGATAAAATTGCCACTGGGAAGATTGTCTTACCTTCAGAAGTGGTTGTAAGGGGACATGATGGGATGAGAGCTGAAGCGGTTGAACACGTAGCTGACGGCGATGTTATTCTAGATGCAGGACCAAGAACATTAGAAGAATTAGAAACCAGAATTCATAATTCACAATTCATTCTTTGGAATGGACCACTTGGTAACTATGAAAACGGCTTTAAAGCTGGGACATTAAGACTGGCAGAATTGTTGGCAGAATCAGGTAAGGAAGTAATTATTGGTGGAGTAGACACACTGGCTTGTATTGAGGAACTTGATTTGTTCGACAAATACTCATTTGTCTCTACTGGCGGTGGCGCAATGCTTGATTTTTTAGCTACAGGCACCCTTCCGGGTATAGAAGCACTTAAGAAGATATAGAGTTAATAATTTTATCTCCAACTTCTTTAATTTGTTCTGGGTATTCGTATTTTCTTGGTTGCCAATGTTTGAAGCCATCTCCTTCAAATCGAGGAATAATGTGAAAATGAGCGTGAAAAATGACTTGTCCGGCAGCGGGTTCATTGTTCATATCGACGTTTATACCTTCTGCGTTCGTGGCCTTTTTAATACCTATTGATACAGTTTGCAGTTCTTCACCAAGTTTCTCCAATATGTTTTTAGGTAAATCATAAATATTGCTGTGATGCTGTTTAGGAATTACCAAAGAGTGTCCAAAATTCACTGGTTGAGTATTCACAAAGGCCAAAAAATCATCAGTTTCATGAATAATTGTGGCTGGAATTTCTTTCCTAACTATTTTGCAGAAAATGCAATCGTCCATATTAATAAGAATAATAATTAACTAGTTTGCCCATATTGTCTAAGAGGGAAATGGTATCTCCGGAATTATCCCACATCTCAAAGCTTCGGCCCAAGAAAATTCTCCAAGTTGGATAACTAAAATCCGGATCATCTTTGTGGTTATTAATACACATATTGTAAGTGGCATGTTGTCTTATGAAGTTCACACAAGCACTAGTTAAGTTAGATACCCCATCTACACATCCAGAACAAAGTTCCCCCTTTTGATTAACACCATCAAATTTTGGAGTATGACAACTGGATATACCAGAAACATAATCCTTACATTTTTGATCAAGGTTATTGTATCCGGATTCTTTTTTGACCAAAGGGCAGTTCCTTTCAAGGGGAGGTGTGAATTCATATTCAGGTAGGGCATCAAGATAACCCGAACACTTATTCTCTCTAAAGTTCACAACTTTGTATGGTGAATTTATTCCTACCGCACCACTACTGATTATGGCTCTATCTCCATCACCAAGCACTACATCCACAAAATTATTATTGCCTGTGGGTGAAATATAAGTGGCGGCTTTTTGGATCATCATAGAATCAATGTTGAAATGTATTGTGTTGCCACTTATCTCATAGGATTTGGTGTCTTTCGCATTTTTCAAAGTCCAACCAGAGATATCCATGCTTTTATCTCCTCTGGCTTCAATGGTTATGTATTCGTTGTATGGGTCTGATTCGTATGAGGCATTACCTGGTCCTACCAAAATCCTTGAAGCAAAAATAGAATCAGGTTTAGGACCATTTTGATAATTATTAGATAAACCCCACTGGCTTTTATCATTTATATCCCTAAAAATACCTCCAACAGGACCAAGCTTTTTCTCTGGAATGATAAAAACGAAAATTATGATACTTAGGGCAATTAGTATTAATAGACCATTATCTGACTCACCCCCATTGAATCTTTTGGGTTTATTTTGCATAGGCTAATCATAATACAAACGAAGCTTGCCTGCATGTTAGAATGACCATATGGAAGTTCTACATTTTGCTGAAATTTATGCCTCAATGCTCAAGGAAAGGGGTATTTTTCACGAGCAAGCAGAGGACTTTTTGAACCCGGATTATTCAAAGCTCCACAACCCACTTCTACTTCCGGATATGGAAAAAGCTCGAGATAGAGTAATAGAGGGTATGAAAAAAGATGAGCACATAGTGGTGTTCTCCGACTATGATGCAGATGGTATCCCCGGAGCTGTAGTGGTAGCAGACTTTTTTAAAAAGGCTAAATACGAAAATGTTTCTTTTTATATTCCTCATAGACACGATGAAGGGTTTGGTCTAAATGAAGAAGCCATAAATGAGATAGAGAAAAGAGGAGCAAAACTTATGATTACTGTAGATTGTGGGACAGCGGACCACTCTGAAGTTGAACATGCTCAAAAGTTAGGCATAGATGTCATCATCACTGATCATCATGAGTCAGATTTGATACCCAAAGCCTATGCGGTAGTTAATCCAAAAAGAAAAGATTCGACTTATCCATTCAAAGAACTTTGTGGAGCAGGACTAGCGTTCAAGTTAGTGCAGGCAATTCTTATGAAAGACAGATTTGAGATAAAAGAAGGTATGGAGAAGTGGTCTTTGGATATGGTGGCCATTGCCACACTTTCTGATATGGTGCCTCTAGTAGATGAAAATAGGATCCTGTCTAAATTTGGGTTAAATGTTTTGCGCAAATCACCACGGCCTGGACTTGCAGCGCTATTTAGAATTATGAAGATGGACCAAGAGAATATAACAGAAGATGATGTGGCTTTTATGATTACTCCTCGTATAAACGCAGCTTCAAGAATGGGTGTACCTATGGATGCGTTCAATTTACTTTCGACCACTAAACCAATTGATGCTGAGAAATATGCAATGCACTTAGAGAAAATAAATAATGAACGTAAGGGCATTGTGGCTCAAATAGTGAAAGATGCTAAGCATAAACTGTCTACCAGACAAGACATTCCTTCAGTGATAGTGATAGGTAATCCAGAATGGAAACCCGCCCTAATGGGTTTGGTCGCGAACTCTCTAGTAGAAGATTATCTTAGACCAGTGTTTGTGTGGGGGAGAGATGGTGATGATGTGATAAAGGGTTCGTGTCGTTCTTATGATGGGATAGATCTTTATGAACTCATGAAAGGAGCAAAGGATGCGTTTATGGAGTTTGGAGGACACGCTGGAGCTGGGGGGTTTTCTGCTTCGCTCGAACAGATTGGGGTACTTGAAGAAAAACTTTCAGAAGCTCTGGGGAAACTTGAAATAAAAGATGAAAAAATATTAGAAAACATTCATGCTCATATAAAAATTCAAATAGATGATGTGGGGGAAAACCTTTGGTCGACCATCGCTCCCTTTGCACCATTTGGGATGGGGAATCCCAAACCTGTGTTCTATATAAAAAATGCTGAGATAAAATCAGCCAAGAATTTTGGTAAAAAGAATGATCATATGGAAGTTATCTTCAAGACTAAAGAAGGGAAGAGTATCAAGGCCATACAATTTTTCACTACAATAGAAGACCAAAAGACTCCTATTAGTCCAGGCTCACATACTTCCATCACTGCTCACCTTGAGAAGTCATATTTCATGAATCGTCCAGAAGTCCGTCTCCGCATACTCGAAATAGGGTTATAATGTCCAAATGATAATTATTTACACTGATGGCTCTTCTAAGGGTAATCCTGGGCCGGGGGGATGGGGGGCAATAGTCGCCGATGAGAAAAAAGTTAAAGAGCTTGGGGGAAGAGAAGAACACACTACGAATAACCGCATGGAGCTCACTGCAGCTATTAGATCTGTAGGTTCGCTAGAACAAGGTGCAGAGGCCACTATCTTTTGTGATGCCTCATATGTGGTGAAGGGAATTACAGAATGGATTCATGGCTGGCACAGGAACAATTGGAGAACTGCGGGTAAGAAACCTGTAGAGAATAAGGATTTGTGGATGGAATTGTTCGAAGTCGTTCAAGGTAAGGATTTGCACTGGAAATTAATCACCGGCCACTCAGGCATAGAGGGGAATGAGAGGTGCGATGTTATAGCCACGAGCCATGCAGATGGAGAACAAATAGATTTGTATGATGGAACAAGGAGCAAATATAAAATTAAACTTTCTTAAATTCATTAACTCCCGACACTCGGGAGTTTTTGTTTTCATATGGAGTTTTATATTGGCCGTATTAGTTTCATCATATATATTTATCACCCCAATTTATAGTCTGGTTATAATTTGTGTTGGTTTAGTAGGGAGTATCATTTATATTTTTATTAGAAATAGAGTTAGCATTTTATTCCTAATAATTTCTCTTATTATTTTAGGTTTTGGTGTGGGTGGTATGAGATACGCAGTAAAAGATTTTCATGAATCTGATCTGTATTTAGAAGTGAATATAGATAAAAAGGTTTCCATAAAAGGTTTGGTAGTGAGTGAACCTGAACATAGAGAGAATGATGTGCGAGTGGTTGTAGATACGGAGGTAGATAAAATACTCGTGAGTACTGGATTGTTTTCTGGTGTTAATTATGGGGATGAAGTTGAAGTTATGGGTAAGTTAGAACAGCCTGGATTAATAGATTCTGATGTTGGTAGACCGTTTGACTATGGAGCATATCTGTCCAAAGAAAATATTTACTATACGGTTAGTTTTGCCCAAATAAATATCCTTGAATCAGGTAGAGGTAACAAAATAAAATCTATTCTTTTTAGAATCAAAAATTCTTTCACCAATAAGATGAACGAATTATTGGCTGAGCCAGAGTCTTCGCTCTTGGCTGGGCTTTTAGTCTCTGGTAAACAAGCTTTGCCTAAGGATATTTTGGACGAATTTAGGCGAGCAGGGGTGGTGCACATAGTGGTGCTTTCCGGCTACAACATCACTATTGTGGCTGAGTTTCTAAAGAAAATTTTCAGCTTTTTGTCACTCCGTTTGGCCACTGTAGCTTCAATATTTGGAATAATTTTCTTCACTATTATGACCGGGGCTACAGCCACTGTAGTGCGTGCAGCCATCATGGTGCTCATTGTTATTTTTGGTAAATCCATGGGTCGGACTTATTCTGTCCCTAGAGCATTACTTACAGCAGGATTTTTTATGCTCCTGGAGAATCCAAAAATATTAGTTTTTGATGCTTCATTTCAGCTCAGTTTCCTTGCTGTGCTCGCCTTAGTTTATGTTGAACCGATTGTCTTAAAATATTTAACTAAAATCCCAGAGAAATATGGTATTCGTTCTATCCTTTCTACAACTATAGCCACACAGTTCACGGTCTTACCTTTCCTTCTTTACTCTATGGGCAACTTTTCAATAGTTTCTATATTCTCCAATATGCTCATACTCATGTTTGTACCCATCACTATGCTTGTTGGTTTTACGGCTACCGCTTTTGGGTTTATTAGTTATCACCTTGCTCTACCTTTCTCCTACATTACTCACATATTCCTCATTTGGATTTTAGGTGTGGCCCATACACTAGGGAATCTATCTTTCGCTCAAATCAGTATAAGAAACTTCCCACAATCTTTGATGTTAGCTTTATACTTATCCTTAATTGTTTTTATCTACAAGAAAAATAAACTAAGCCGCTAGTTTGGTTTTTCTGTTTTCTTGGGCCAGTAATCTAATTCTGCTTATGAGTTCTTCAAAGTAATATTGCCCATCTTCCAAAGAAAGTTCTTTTAATGAGTTGTCTCCAATTTCCCATTCATGATGTGTTTGAGTACTTCTCTTATTTAGATGAGGCATGAGTATTTCTATATGAAGGATACCGTCTACCGCTCTATCATAAGCCGATAACTCATCTAGATTTTCAGAATCAAAAGCAATAGTCCAATTTCTATCTCCATTTGGAGGAATGATTTTTAAATCTGGTCCCTCAATGATTTCTTTGGAATATGCTGTTTCTTGAAAATCGATGCTCATATTTTATAAAGCTTTTTATAATTTGCTTCTATTTTCTCCCAGTTTAAGTTTATGAAGAAATCTTCGACGTACTGCTTCTTGCCACTAGGTTCGTAGTCTGCCACGAATGAGTGTTCCCACATATCGAGTCCAAGAATCATTTCACATCCATTTAACTGTCCAAGATGTTGTTCATCTACCCAAGAGGTTATGAGTCTATTGTCTTTCTTATCAAACCAAAGAACTGCCCATCCAACACCCCGAGTTAATGCGAGTGCTTTTAAGTTTGTAAGAAATATTTCAACAGAACCAAAAGTTTCTACAAGTTTTTTAGATAACTCACTTTCTGGGTTAAGATTTTTTGCTCCATCAGAGAGAGAATCAAAATATACTTCATGATTTCTCATCCCATTGTATTCGAAAGGAAAGCGTCGATCATATTGTCCAGAAGTAAGTAAGTCGTTTGTATTCTTCACATAACCCGCATAAAGTTTCAGATGTTCTTCAATCGTTTTTGCACTTATTCCTTTTAATTCCACAATATTAAACTTTTTTTCTTCGAATGTTTGCATCCCGTTAGAAGTTAAGATGTATAATTACTAATAATAACATAATGGCGTTCACTTCTAACGGGAGCATAAGACTGTGGAAGAAGTTGTTTTTGATTATTCTAGTTTTCTCCAATATGGCTGTTTGGGTAGCTGTTTATGAGAGGAGAACCTCGAATCTCCACGTTTATTTTTTTGATGTAGGACAAGGTGATTCTATCTTTATAGATTCACCTACACATGGTCGAGTACTGGTGGACGGTGGGCCGAATAACAAAGTTTTATCTGAGTTAGGCCGAGTTTTGCCTTTTGGAGACAGGAGAATAGATGTGGTCATAGAAACTCATCCAGACAAAGACCATATTTATGGATTGTCTGAGGTTATCCGTAGATATTCTGTGGGGAAGTTCCTTGAACCAGGGGTAGAGTCACCAAGTAAAGTGGATGATAACTTGAGAACAGAGTTAGAGGCAAAAAATATAAAAAGATACTTGGCTCGTAGGGGAATGGTGATAAATTTTAATGATGGGACAAAACTTTTTATACTTTTCCCTGACCAAGATGTGTCTAAGTGGGAAACGAATCAGGCTTCAGTGGTGGCAAGGCTCGTTTATGGAGAGAAATCCTTTCTCCTCACCGGAGATTCACCCAAAAAATCTGAATATATAATTATGGAATATGATAAAAAGGACCTAAAAAGTGATGTACTAAAGGTGGGGCATCATGGTTCAAAGACCTCTACTTCTATGGCTTATGCAAGTCTGGTTCGCCCAGAATATGCAGTAATTTCTACAGGGTTAAACAATAGATACGGTCACCCGAATCAAGAAACATTGGATACTTTAAATAAATTAGGTGTGAAGATACTTTCGACCATAGAAAAAGGCACAATCGAATTTGAAACTGATGGTAAAACTTTAAACCTTAGATAAGACCAGCTTTGGAGAGGACTTTGTGAGCACCACGCTTGTTGATTGTTTTGATAGCCTTTGTAGAAAGGATAAGGGTGACAGTTTTTTTCAATTCAGGCACATAAACACGTTTCTTTTGGAGGTTAGGATACTTACGAACCATACCTGTTGGGTTGAATTGGGTAGCACGAGTTCGGTTAGAGTATCCTCCACCAATTTTTGACCCCTTTTTAGTTACTGGACAGATTCTTGCCATATATTTGTATAGGGAATTATCCTAACACAATAAACCCATATTGCAAAGTTTGCTATACTAGCTTTATGCAAATAGATTTCATCTTTCAAATAGCTGTTCTCATTATGTCTGTGGTCATCCATGAGGTGTCGCACGGCTATATGGCTTATTATCTTGGAGATCCAACGGCTAAATATCAAGATAGACTAACCATCAATCCCTTCAAGCACTTGGACATTATAGGTTCTCTCATTGTGCCTGTTCTTTGTTATATGACTGGGGGATTTATATTTGGTTGGGCTAAGCCGGTACCTTATAACCCACACAATCTTCGTCCGGGTAGGTGGTCAGAAGCACTAGTGGCTGCCGCTGGACCAGCATCAAATCTCTTTTTAGCTATAGTTTTTGGGGTATTTCTACGTTTTTATGCTTTGGGTGCGTCGGCCAACCCAGCAGTTATTCATATCACTGCGCTTATAGTCTTTATTAATATTATCCTTATGGTTTTCAACCTCGTCCCTCTTGCCCCACTAGATGGTTCGAAGATTTTCTATGCTATTTTCCCCGAAAGGATGTATCAATTTCGCTCATTTTTTGAAAGATATGGTTTTATGTTGGTTTTAATCTTTATATTTTTTGGATGGCAATATGTTGCCCCACTCGCTGGAGTGCTCTTTAAATTAATAACCGGAGTGGGTATTTAGCCACATACTTGCGCTAATCCATTCTTTTTAGTAGAGTATGGGTCTCCGTTTGGAGGTTTTTTATGTCAACAATAAATCAGCTAGTCAAGAGAAAAAGAAGCAAAACTACTCGCAAATCAAAGGCGATTGCTCTTACTCGTGGCTTTAATACGATTAAAAACCGCCCAATCTACTTCAACTCTCCATTTAAACGTGGTGTTTGTACTAAAGTGACCACCAAGACTCCAAAAAAGCCTAACTCAGCTGTTAGAAAGATTGCTCGTGTTCGTCTATCTAATGGTCAAGAAGTGACCGCCTACATCCCTGGAGAAGGACACAATCTACAAGAACACTCAGTAGTAGTTATCCGCGGTGGTCGTGTGAAGGACCTTGGAGTTAGATACACTATTGTTCGAGGATTACTTGATGCCCAAGGTGTGGAGAAGAGACGACAATCAAGAAGCCAATACGGTACTAAGAAGCCTAAGGCCAAATAATTTTTATGCGAAGAAAACTCAAAGCCAAACCAAAGATAGTCCCAGATTCAGTTTATGAATCAGAAAAAGTAGCTAAGTTTATTAACTACACCATGCTTGAAGGTAAGAAGACCACTGCTCGAGGAGTAGTTTATAGAGCAATGGAAGAAATAAAGGAAAAGGCCAAAGTGACTGATCCTTTGGAAATATTTGAACTCGCTTTAAAGAACACAGGCCCTACTATGGAAGTGCGTTCAAGACGAGTTGGAGGTGCGAACTACCAAATTCCTAGAGAAGTTCGCCCAGAAAGACGACAACAGCTCTCAATGAAATGGATTATTGAAGCTGCTCGAAGCAAGAAAGGTAAACCAATGCATGAGAAACTCGCCGAAGAAATTATCTTGGCTTCAAACAATGAAGGGGATGCAGTGAAGAAGCGTGAGACTACGCACCGAATGGCTGAAGCCAACAAAGCTTTCGCTCACTTCGCTTGGTAATTATTTATTAATATTGTTTCTTAATTAGTTATTTAAATGGAACGAGATTATCCACTAGAGAGAGTTAGAAACTTCGGTATTGTAGCCCATGTTGATGCAGGCAAGACCACCACAAGCGAACGTGTGCTTTTTTATACTGGAGCTCAACACTCAATCGGTGAAGTACACGAAGGTGACACTACTACTGACTGGATGGAGCAAGAGAAGGAGAGAGGTATCACCATCACCGCAGCTGCCATAACTTGTTTTTGGGCCCCAAGTTATTTGGATGCAGCACAACGAAAGGATAAAAATCAGAAATATCGTTTCAATATTATTGATACCCCTGGGCACATCGACTTCACCGTAGAAGTGAAGCGTTCACTCCGCGTGCTCGACGGTGCAGTTGTTGTTTTTGATGGTGTTGCTGGTGTAGAACCTCAGTCAGAAACAAACTGGCGCTATGCTGAAGATGCTCATGTGCCTCGTATTTGTTTTATAAACAAACTTGACCGAACGGGTGCATCATTCGAGCGCTCATACAAAACTATTTTAGACAGACTCTCAAAGAAAGCTATTCGTATGCAAATTCCTATGGGAGAAGAGGAAAAACATGAAGGAGTGATTGATCTTTTGAAAATGAAGGCTTACTACTTCGAGGGTAATATGGGAATTGATGTAGTAGAAAAGGAAATCCCAGCCGAATACCTTGCTGAAGCTCAAAAATATCGTGGTGAACTAGTAGAGAGAATTGTTGAAAACGATGAGCACCTTATGAATGCTTATCTTGAAGGCAAAGAGATTGCTATAGAAGCTCTAAAGGAAACTCTTCGCAAGGCAGTAATAGAAAACAAAGTTTTCCCTGTATTTGCTGGTTCCGCCCTACACAATAAAGGTGTCCAACTAGTACTTGATGCTGTGGTAGAACTCCTCCCATCTCCTTTAGACATCCCCCCTGTTTCTGGTATTGATCCAAACACAGGAGTTGAAATCCTCAGACATGCATCTGATACAGAACCATTTTCAGCTCTAGCTTTCAAACTCCAAGCAGACCCATTTGTTGGTCAGCTCACATTCTTTAGAGTGTATTCAGGAACAATTGAATCAGGTAGTTACATATACAACTCAACCACAGGCAACAAAGAAAGACTCGGTCGTATTGTAAGGCTTCAAGCCAATGATAGAGAAGAAGTGAAGAAAGTTTATGCTGGAGAAATCGCAGCTGCAGTAGGTCTAAAGGAGGCCAAAACTTCTCACACCTTCTCAGACGAAAATAGTCCAATCATCCTAGACCAAATCACATTCCCTGAACCAGTTATTTCTCTCCGTATTGAACCAAAGACAAAAGCAGACCAAGAGAAAATGGGATTTGCTCTCAAGAGACTTTCGGATGAAGATCCAACTTTCAAAATTAAATCAGATTCAGAAACAGGAGAGACAGTTATCATGGGTATGGGTGAACTACACCTAGAAATCCTAGTGGACAGAATGAAAAGAGAATTCTCTGTGGAAGCTAATGTAGGTAAACCTCAAGTGGCTTACAAGGAAACTATTCAAGGCGAAGCAGAAGTTGATAACAAGTATGTGAAGCAAACAGGAGGTAAGGGACAATACGGTCACGTACGAATCAAGATTAAACCTCTACCTAAATATGACCCAGAAGAGAAAGTGCCAAAGAATGCTCATAGAGAAGAAGGTTTCGAATTTATTGATGCTATCAAGGGAGGTGTTATTCCTCAGGAATTTATCCCTGCAGTAGAGAAGGGAGTGAAGGAAGCCATGGATAGAGGAATCCTCGCTGGTTACAAGATGGTAGATATTTCTTGCGAATTGAACTTCGGTTCTTCACACGACGTGGACTCATCAGAAATCGCTTACAAGATTGCCGCCTCTCAAGCCTTCCAAGAAGCAGCCAAGAAGGCTCGACCAGTTATCCTTGAACCTATTATGAAAGTAGAAGTAGTAGTGCCTGAAAAGTTCATGGGAGACATCACTGGAAACCTCAGTGGTAAGCGTGGACAGATAGAAGCCATGGAAGACAGAAACGAGCTCAAGGTAGTTCGAGCCATGGTGCCTCTTTCAGAAATGTTTGGATACGTTACTGCTCTTCGTTCTATGACCGAAGGTCGTGGTTCATCAACAATGGAATTCGATCATTATGCAGTTGTCCCTCCAAACGTAGCTACTGCCATCATCGAGCAGAGAACTGGAGCAAAATCAGCTTAATAAACTAAAGATTTGCAGAAAAACAGCTAAACAAGGCTGTTTTTTTGTTATATTTAAGGCTAAATGCTTGACATTAGGTATCTAACATGCTATTATACAAAAGTAACTGATCCTTTCATAACTCCAATGGCTACTGCAGCCAGAGGCCAAGATGAACTGCTTCGAGATTCTTCTCGACAAGCTCACGAAGAAGATCGCCACCGTTCGTGCGCTCTGCGCGACCATCCCGGCACTTGTGCCGGCGGAGAAGGCTCGGGTCGAACTGGAGAACCTCGTCAAGAGTCTCTGCGACGAGAACTACGACATCGACAAGTACGATGTTGGGTTCATTGCGTCGGAAGCTGAGATGGCTCTCACCGAACTCCGGCGAGTCGAACAGCTGGTTCTGGCGGAAGCCCGCGAGGTCGAAAGCCGCATCCGCGATAACATCGCGAGCGGAGTTGTCGGCTCGATCAAGCGCCACGGCGGTAGCCGCAGTGCGGACAAGCGCCAGGCTGACCGCGACCGTCGCGCTTCGATGAAGGGCGAGGGCAAGGGCGGCGGCAAGAAGCAGCGCAAGACGGCGTAGCATGCGCATTGGGGTTATGTTTTGCCCCACGAAAGGTCACACGGATTCCCGTGAATACCATTCGTGGGGCTTTTCGTTTGCCAAAATATGTGTAATATAGTCCTGGGCCTCCCATAAACCTAGGAGAACACGCATGCGCGATGGTCAGGGTTCTGATGTGCAGGGAGTTTCAACGACTCTCTCGTCTTCGAGTCATTCGAAGACCGTTCATCTCGCCGGTCTCGTACAGCCGACTATCAATGAAGTGGCCGCCATGGTGGCACACTTCAAGGGTTGGTTGATTCCAGCCCTCGTCGTGGCTCTCGCAGAAACCGGTTTCGTCCATCGGACCAAGTGGTCGAACGGAGAAAGCCGTGTCACCCAGGAGGAACTCGACCGTGTGAATCGCTGCCTTTCGAGGCATATCGACGGCCAGATCCTCATGAACCGGAACTTCATCTGGTTTGCCAAGGTGACTGTCTCGGAGCCCATAAACTAGTAAGACCCAATACGGGTCTTTTTTCTTATATGAATAAAGCCCCTATAGATATTGACTATTTTAGTTGTTTTGCGTAAGATAGCCCTTACGCGTCATGTGCCGTTTTTAATTTGCTCTTTGAGATCTTTTCTTAATAGACCGAATGAAAATATGGCTTTATTACGCGCTCGATTCTAGTTCTAGGTCGAAGAGAGCAAATGTTCTCGCGCGCTCCCTTCGCTTTAGAATTTATTCTTATATAAATTAATAATAATTATTTACTCAAATGGCAGAATTTAATCGTTCAAAGCCACACCTCAACGTAGGAACCATTGGTCACGTTGACCACGGCAAGACAACCCTTACAGCAGCAATTTTGAATGTGCTTCACCGCGCAGGCAAGACCGCTACAGTAAAATCAGTTGGAGACATCGATAAGAGTCCTGAAGAAAAGGCTCGAGGTATTACTATTTCTCTTTCACACAGCGAATACGAATCAGATACTCGTCACTACGCTCACGTGGACGCTCCGGGCCACGCTGACTACATTAAAAACATGATTACTGGTGCCGCTCAGATGGACGGTGCAGTACTTGTGGTAGCAGCTACAGACGGAGTTATGCCTCAAACTCGTGAACACATCCTACTTGCTAAGCAAGTTGGAGTGCCAAAGATTATTGTGTTCTTGAACAAGTGTGACATGGTTCCTGATCCAGAACTCATCGACCTAGTTGAAGAGGAAATCAGAGAATTGCTCACTAAATACGAATTCGATGGTGCCAACGCTCCTATCATCCGTGGTTCAGCTCTAAAGGCTCTTGAAGCTACTGGTATTGATGATGAATGGTCAAAGAAAATCCTTGACCTAGTCAACGCACTAGACACTTACTTCCCAATCCCTGTTCGTGAAGTAGACAAGCCATTCCTTATGCCTATTGAAGACATCTTCTCTATTGAAGGTCGAGGCACAGTGGTAACTGGTCGTATCGAAAGAGGTATTTGTAAGATTGGTGAAGAAGTAGAAATAGTCGGTATCGAAGCTACTTCAAAGACAACCATTACTGGTATCGAAATGTTCAACAAGCAACTTCAAGAAGGACGCGCTGGAGACAACGCCGGAATCTTGCTTCGTGGTGTGAAGAAAGAAGATCTACACCGAGGACAAGTGCTTGCAAAGCCAGGATCAGTAACTCCTCATACAGAATTCACAGCAGAAGTTTACATCTTGAAGAAAGAGGAAGGTGGTCGCCACACTCCATTCTTCACTGGTTACAAACCTCAGTTCTACATCAGAACAACTGACGTGACCGGAGAGGTAACACTTGCTGAAGGAGTAGAGATGGTTATGCCTGGAGATACAGTGACTTTCAAAGTTAAACTCGTAGCCCCAGTGGCCCTAGAAGATCAGACTCGTTTCGCTATCCGCGAAGGAGGTAAAACAGTAGGTGCCGGAGTGGTAACAAAGGTTATCGCCTAAGCATTAATCAACTGCACATTACATGGCCAAGGAAACAACAAAACCGAAAGAGAAATCAAAAGCAAAGACAAAAAGTGCTGCAGTAAAAACTGAAGAAGGTATCTCAATGCTACGCATCAGAGTCAGAGCTTATGAATCAAAGATTTTGGACGTTTCAGTGAAGCAGATTATAGACACAGCCCTCCGCTATGATGCAGAGGTTATGGGTCCAATACCTCTTCCAACTGAGATAAAGAAATATACGGTGAATCGTGCTGCATTCGTTTACAAAAACGCGCGAGAACAGTTTGAGATGCGAATACACAAGAGACTCATCGACATCAAGAATCCAAATCAGAAAATTATTGAATCTCTTACGAACATGAATCTTCCTTCGGGTGTAAACATAGACGTAAAGCTCGTCTAACAAATTCAGAAAAACCAATATGAAATTCCTGCTAGCCAAAAAGGTGAATATGACTCAAGTCTTCGATGAAAAGGGCGCGACCTATCCGGTCACGATCCTTTCTGCTACTCCAGTCAAGGTCACTAATCTCAAAGATATGGCCCGAGATGGATACAAAGCTGTCCAAGTAGGATTTGGTGAGAAGCGTGAGAAGAACATCACCAAGGCTCGTCTAGGACAAATGGGAGGCAATAAGTTTGCTCACCTAAAGGAATACAAACTTGCAGATGCAGACACGGTCCCTGCAGTAGGTGATTCAATCGACCTCTCTATCTTTAGTGAAGGAGACAAGGTTGAAGTGACTGCTGTTTCTAAAGGTAAGGGTTTCCAAGGAGTAGTGAAGAGACACAAGTTCGGTGGAGGTCGACGTTCACACGGACAGAAACACTCTGAACGTGAACCAGGTTCTATTGGAGGAGGTGCTCGTGCTGGAGGACGTGTAGCCAAAGGTCTCCGGATGGCTGGCAGAATGGGTGGTGATCGTGTTACAGTGTCAAACCTAAAGATTATCAAAATCTTGCCAGATACAAACGAGATCATGGTTCATGGTGCCGTCCCTGGACGAAAGGGCACACTAGTAGAAATCTGGTCAAAGTAATTCAAAAACATGGAAGCAAAAGTCTACGACATTAATGCCAAAGAAAAGTCATCTATCACTCTCCCAGTGAGTCTTTTTGGCCTTCCATGGAATTCTGACCTAGTTCACCAAGTCGCCACTTCTCTAAATTCTGCGAAGAGAAAGAATGTTGCCCATACAAAGAATCGTTCCGAAGTTCGTGGAGGAGGCAAGAAGCCTTGGCAACAAAAAGGAACAGGACGTGCTCGACACGGTTCAACTCGTTCTCCTATTTGGGTTGGTGGAGGTATCACTCATGGTCCAAGAAACGATGAGAATTTTGACCGCAAGGTTTCAAAGAAAATGAAGGCCAAGGCTTTCTACACTATCCTTTCAAGGAAGTTCAAGGATGGAGAAGTACTCTTTGTGGATTCACTTTCATTCAAGGAACCAAAGACCAAAATTGCTATTGGAGTGATGAAGAAGCTTGAAGGCATCAAAGGTTTTGAAATGATTTTCAAGAAGAAAAACAACGCAGCAGTTATCGCTCTTGGTGAGAAAAATACTTCTACAGAGAAAGCACTCTCAAACCTTTCAAATATGGAAGTGGTTGAATCAAGAAACTTACACCCGCTCGTACTTCTAAAATACAAGTATTTGATTATAGAGAATCCAGACAAAACCCTCATGAACCTTCCTGGACAAAACTTATTTGGTTCAACAAAAGTAGCTAGAGTTATAAAAGAAAAAGCCCCAAAGGTTAAAGCAGAAAAGAAAGTTACTGCTCCAAAGAAAAAAGTAGTAGCTAAGAAGAAATAAATTTATGACTACCCACATCCAACCAGCAACAGTTTTACTTCGTCCAAGAGTGACAGAAAAAGCAGCTCTTAAGGCGGATAAGGCAAATATTTATGTCTTTGAAGTGACTAAGACAGCCACCAAGAAGCAAATCATCGCTTCTATAAAGGATGCTTTCAAGGTGACTCCTATTGCTGTTCACCTTTTGGCCATCCCTAGAAAGGAGGTCTTTCGTCGAGGTAAGTCAGGCATTAAGGGGGGAGGCAAGAAGGCTTATATTGAGTTAAAGAAGGGAGACAAAATCGAAGTAATGTAATACAAATTTTATGAAGAAATACAGACCAACATCTCCATCGAGACGACAAACTTCAAACGTTGAATTCAAAAAGTTCACGACTGTTAGCGAACCTTTGAAATCTTTAACTCGAGGATTCAGACGAGCCAATGGACGAAACAATTCTGGTAAAATCACCACTCGTCATAAGGGGGGAGGACACAAGAGACTTTTTAGAGAGATAGACTTTACATACAACAAATTGAACGTGCCTTTCACCATAAAGACTGTTGAATACGATCCAAACCGTTCTGGTTTTATTGGACTAGTCGCTTATAAGGATGGAGAGAGACGATACTCACTCTTACACAAAGGAGCCAAGGTTGGAGAGACATTTGTAGCCGGAGAAAATGCTCCTCTTGTGCCTGGGAACAAATTGCCTCTAAAGAATATCCCTGTTGGAACATTCGTATACAACGTAGAATTAAAGCCAAATGGTGGAGCTAGAATCGCTCGTTCTGGAGGAAACTATGTAGAAGTGAGTGCGAAGGATGGTGGTTATGTAGACGTGAAGATGCCTTCATCAGAAGTTAGAAAAGTTATCGAGACTGCCTATGCAACAATTGGTGAAGCTTCAAACGATGAAAACCGTCTTACAAATCTAGGTAAGGCAGGAAGGAATCGATGGTTAGGAGTTCGTCCAACAGTTCGAGGTACTGCTCAAAACCCAGTAGACCACCCACACGGCGGAGGAGAAGGCAGACAAGGACGAGGACGCAGACGAGCAATCTCTGTATACGGGAAGCCAACAGGCAAGGGCCAGAAATCTCGACGCTCAAAGAAATACTCAAACAAACATATTGTCCGAAGACGAAAAGTCGGCAAGAAGTAAAATCAAAAATCCCCTTAAGGGGATTTTTGATTACTTGACTTGGGTCATTTGAATATGGAGGATGGAGCATAGGCAGAACAAACTCCTTAACCAAGGCTGACCAATGACGAAAGGGAAGGTAAAGAAGCTCAAGGAAGGTCTCAAGGGCAAGACGGTTGTAGGATCATGGTTCCAAGGAATCATCACGAACGATCCAGCCACCGACCAGTTTCTCGTTTTGAGATGTGCTCGAGTGCAGTATTCTGGAGTAGTAAACCCGATGCTCCCAAGAGTCTACTGGTGGGAAAGGGTTAAGGGTGAAGCTCTGGTTATCCCTTTGTCTCATGCAGGGGCATTCACAGTCGTACAGAAACTTCCTTATCTCCGCTCCGACAAGTAGCCGGAGTTTTTTATTGACAAATATCATACATATTGTAATGTTTCCTTGTTTCCGATAGGTGAAGAACACCTTACTCACGGAGAAGATCTCCTTGAGCCACAACGGCGGAATAGATCTTTGGAGGATGTATGAACAAGTTTCTTGATTCTACGGGTCTGCTTGATTTCTTCGCACTTTTCACTGCAGTAGGCATTCCTGTGATGATTTCTTTGGCTCTCAAGTATTATTTTTACAAGAGAGAATTCAAAGAAAAGCGTCAATTTATCAGGTCTTTCGTGACCCAGAAGACTGTTAATCTGGTCATCAAGGACCAAGCTATACATTTGCAAAGTCTTTTTGATGAACAGATCAAGTCCCAAACTCGTTCTAGCGGAGCGAGTGTCGATAAGAGGGATGAAATGGTTCGTTCTGCGGCGGAGAGTATTGCTGTCGAAAAAAAGAAGTTCTGGGATTTGGTTGGCATGGCTCGAATCCAAGGTTTCCGAGTTCCTGAAACCATCGATGAAACTCTGGATCTACACGAACAGATGTCCGAGATTTAGTTAACCACCTACGGGTGGTTTTTTATTGACAAAAAGCTAAAATCCTATAAAGTATCCGCATAAGGTCAAAGACAGAAGGTTAACCCCGCCTAGGCGGGGCGTTAAATCCTTCCGAGACTAAACTCTACTGCTTCGGCAGATCCTGAGACCTTATATAGGTCGATTTTTTTAGCCAAAAAACAAAACCAAATGGCAATATCAAGAACCAAAAAAGGAGAAATAATTGATAAGCTCCAAGGAGCTTTGAAGGGTGCCAAGTCTCTTGTCTTCGTGAACTTCCACGGTCTAAAGGTTTCTGATGCCACAGCGATGCGCCGAGCCCTCAAGGGCGAAGGTGTCTCATACGCAGTGACTAAGAAATCTCTAACCAAGAGAGTGCTCGCAGATGAGAAGTTTGAAGGCACACTTCCAGAGCTCACAGGCGAACTCGCGATGGCTTGGTCAGAAGACCTCATTGCTCCAGCTCGTGGAGTTTATGGCTTCCAAAAGAAATTCCCAGAGGGTATTCATATCCTAGGAGGAGTATTCGAAGGACGATACATGAATAAGTCAGAGATGGAAGGCATCGCCACCATCCCAACTACTGATGTTCTCCGTGGAATGTTTGTAAACATCATCAATTCTCCAATACAGCGTTTCGCTATCGCGCTTAATGAGGTAGCAAAAACTAAGAATTAATTAATTATAAAATATGACACAAGAACAAATCATTGAAGCTGTAGAGAAGTTGAGCGTATTAGAACTCAACACTCTAGTGAAGGCTATTGAAGAAAAGTGGGGTGTTTCAGCTACAGCAGTCGCAGCAGCAGGTCCTGCAGCAGCCGGTGAAGCTGTAGAAGCCAAATCAACAGCCGATGTAGAACTTACAGATTCTGGTGCTAACAAGATTGCAGTTATCAAGGTAGTTAAGGAAGTGCTCGCCCTAGGCCTCAAAGAAGCCAAGGATCTTGTAGACGCCGCTCCTTCTATGCTCAAAGCAGGAATGAAGAACGATGAGGCAGCAGAACTCAAGAAGAAGATTGAGGAAGCTGGAGGTAAAGTGACTTTGAAGTAATAAACTTCTTGTTCCAAATCAAAAAAACCACCTTCGGGTGGTTTTTTTGTTGACACCGAAACTCACGAGTGTAATCTATCTATAGACGGTCCCCCAAGGAGGAGCAATGCGCGCCACATTGATGGACGTAAGGATCTTGTGGTTTGTCTGGCAATACGAAAACAGACGACCAACGCGTAGCGTAGCTCGCCGAGATCTGAACAAGCGCTTCCTTAGAATGTTTAGGGAAATTGCGCGTATAACCGGGAAGAATATGTGCCTTCCTGGTCGGCCGGACGACGAGAAGGCTCTGGACAAGAAGTCGGACGCCCTCTACTGTCGGATGGAAGAGGAGTGGGACAAAATCATGATGCACAAGAGTTGAAACCCTATCGATTTGGTAGGGTTTTTACTTACTAGCATTCGGAGGCTTATATACGTAGTCCCGTTAGAGAAAATTGCAACATAAAATATATAAAATGGCTCTATTGGACGGGTCTTCTCTAACGGGATAGAATGGCCGTATGACAAAGTCAGTATCAAATATCTTCGGCGGAGAGGCCAAAGTGAAAATAATGCGTTTATTCATATTTAACCCAGGTATTATTTTCGAAGCCTCGGCCGTATCAGACAGAACTCAAGAGAGACGACCTGTAGTAGCCAGAGAGATTGGGAATTTAGTTAAGGCAGGCTTATTAAAGAAAAAGAGTAAGGGTTACACCTTAAATTATGATTATCCATATGTTGAAGCTTTGAACAGTTTCCTCATAGACGCGAGCCCTATAACAGAGAAGGAGGTAATAAAGAAAATTTCTCGTGCCGGAGTGATTAAGCTCATATTAATCTCTGGAGTTTTTCTTCATGACAGAGAAGCGAGAGTAGATATGCTCGTAGTGGGGGATCATCTAAAGAAAGGGGTTTTGGTGCAAGCCATTAGTTCTATAGAGGCCATGCTAGGCAAAGAAATCCGCTATGCATCGTTTGAAACCGCTGATTTTCAATATAGATTAGGCCTTTATGACAAACTAGTTCGAGACATCTTGGACTTCAAACACAAAAAAATCCTCAACAAACTAGGAGTTTAGCTTTATTTATTATCCACAAACCCTATACAATCCCTATTTATATGGTTTTTGGCGGTGTATAATAAAGCATACCCCTAAAAAGAGGTAACATTAATAATAAGTGCATTTGCACAGACCCTCAGTCAAGAACATATGTTGATTCAAACATGGGGACAAGTACTTACACTTTCATTCCAGAACCTATGGATGGGAGTTGTAGCCTTTGTTCCACAGTTAGTTGTCGCAATTATTATCCTCATCCTCGGATGGCTCATTGGCGCTTTGTTTGGTCGAGCTATCTGGCAGGTGTTCCGTTCTCTAAGAGTTGATGAAGCCCTAAGACGAGCCGGTTTTGAGACTTTCCTAAGACGAGGAGGTCTTAACCTCGATTCAGGAGCTTTCATTGGTGGCCTTGTTAAGTGGTTTGTGATCCTTGTATTCCTAATAGGATCATTCAACGTTCTAGGTCTCAGCCAAGTTAACGCATTCATTAGTGATGTTGTTCTTCTTTACCTCCCTCGCGTAATTGTCGCTGCTCTTATCCTACTTGTAGGAGGAGTTGTTGGTGATGTTATCGATCGAGTAGTAGTCACAGCAGCCAAGACAGCTGAAATTCGTTCAGCACACTTCGCTGGTTCACTTTCAAAGTGGGCAGTTTGGATATTTGCTATCCTTGTTGCGCTTTCACAGCTCGGCATCGCAGCAGCCTTTAGCCAGACTCTATTCACAGGCATTGTTATCGCCATCTCACTTGCCCTAGGCCTTTCATTTGGTCTTGGTGGTCAAGAATCAGCAGCTCATTTCATTGAGAAGCTACGTGGAGAGATGAATGGTAGTAAGTAATAAGAAGTATTATAGCTAGATAATACTTCAATTTAGCAAAAATCCGCTTCTCGAGAGGCGGATTTTTGTATATACTGAACGAAATGCAACTACCAGAGCGTCTCTCTTTTGATAAGGAATTGTACACCCTGCTCTTAGCTATTGACCCAGAAAGTTTGTC
>JBAQNS010000005.1:0-20096 GCA_049304015.1 Minisyncoccia bacterium
ACAGTGAAGGATTTAAAGAAAAATGGTTGGATAGAGACAACTGAACCAATAATAGGAAGCATTGTGGTTTGGAGGGAAGGCAAAACTACCAATGGACATTCACACATAGGATTCTATGTGGGAGACAATAAAGCGGTGAGCACCGATTCATGGAAAAAAACAGTAGAGAAGAATGATTGGAAGTTTGATGGTAAGAGGGAAGTGGCAGAGATTTTGTGGAAACCAGAAATATCCAAACTTTAACAACATTCCAATATTCTCAAGAATGTTGGAATGTTTTATTCTAGTATTTTGCAAAAAACTGAAATAGATATAAATAAAAAAATCGCTCTAGAGGTCCGTAGACCCCCGAGCGATTACCACTTGCTGTTGTCGTTGCTCGACCCACTCTTCGTGGCCAAGAGCCGGATGAAGAGGTTGATGATGTCGAGGTAGAGCGCGACGGCGCTGTCTACTGCGTTGTCGAGCGTCCACGCGATCTGCTGCGCACGATTCATGTCGTAGAAGATGAACGCAGAGAAGAGTAGCACAGCAATCCAGTCCCATATGTGCAAGGTGACGGGTTGGATGCCGTAGCTCACCATGAACATGCGCACCACATCACCGCAAATGAGGATGATGAGTCCTGTGAGCAGGAAGCCACCCCAGTTCTCGACGCTCTTCGGGTAGACGGCGCCGGCGAAGCCGATGCCCAAGGACACGCAGAGGGTGATGAGTGCGACCTGCATCACAACCGCCGGTGCGTACAGGTGAGTGTACGGCCCGACGATGGCCCCAGTGGCGAAAATCACCAAGAGGTAGCCGATGAAGCTCACGAACCAGTTGTCCGATGTTGAGGACAAGAGCACCCCAGGCAAGGCGACTACGAAGTAGCCGAGGAACCACCAGCCGTTCGGGTGCATGCTGTAGGTGATGCTCCCTACAAACATCGCGAGCATGAGACCCCCAGCGATGAGCAAGGTCAGCACGGCGTTGAACGCATGTTGACTCATGGTGCTGCTCCGACCACCAACTCGACTTTCGAAGTCGAAGGCGGATGACAATGAAGCCATTCGAGTTTCCTCCTGAAGGTTTGCTGCGTTGTGCTTCTGTATAACGAAGTGCGAAAATCCTCACGTACGATAGCATATTTATAAATAAAGTCAAGAAAAATAACGCACGTAATAAATGCTAAAATATACGTATGAAAAATTCAAAACTAGTTCTTTGGGCTCTAGTGGATGCGGTGGGGATACTCGTCTATATAGCCATGGTGGCTTTCTTTATGTCTCATGCGAGCGAGACATTCGGCCAGCAGGATAAAAAGTTTATTGACCCGATTATTTTCCTGCTTCTATTCGTCGTTTCTGCAGCCACTACTAGCAGTCTATTTTTTGGTCGTCCAATCTATCTGTATTGGGAGGGGATGAAGAAGGAAGCAGTGAAGCTCCTTATCTATACTCTTGGTTTCCTTGCCCTAATCCTCCTCTCGGTCCTCACAATACGTTTCTTTATATCTTAGCCCAGTGTCTATTCTAGTATTTTGCAAAAAACTAGAATAAGAAAAATGTAGTAAAATATAGATATAAATTTAATTAAAATTATATGCTTAAAGAATTTAAACAATTTTTACTTAGAGGCAATGTAGTTGACCTAGCTGTTGGTGTCGTTGTTGGAGCAGCTTTTGGGACAATAGTCACCGCTTTGGTTTCTGATCTCCTCACCCCACTTATAGCCGCTGTGGCCAAGGTGCCTGATTTTGGTGGACTTTCCTTCACTATAAACGCCAGTCGGTTTATGTATGGGCATTTTATCAACGCTCTTATCTCATTCGTGCTTGTGGCTGGAGCAGTGTTCTTCTTCGTGGTGAAGCCAATGAATGTACTCGTGGCTAAAGCTCGCAAGGAACCACCAGCTGACCCAACCACCAAGAAATGCAAAGAATGTTTGAGTGAGATACCCCTTGAAGCCAAGCGTTGCTCGCATTGTACACAAGTAGTTTCATAGTCGTTTTAAATTGTATTAATGGAAACAATAAACTTGCATAAACAATTCAAACCAGATTTGACTCCAAAGCAAATGCTTGAGCTTGGAGTTTTTGGTGGGCTTTATATGTCTGATAAACCCAAAGAGTTTCCAAGGAGTTGGTTCACAAAAGCCAAGCTCACTACAGATAAGAAAAGACACAAAGAGCTTAATTTTTTTAAAATAAATGCCAGTCAGTCACTCGCAGTTTGGAGAGCTAAGGGTTGGATAAATCCCCAAGACCCTCGTGGATGGTTCCAGTGGTACTCGAGATACTATCTTGGTCGCAGAACAGATGATGATGAAAGGCAGATAAAGAGGTGGCTTGCGATGCGCAGGCACATCACTCAAATAGAGAATAATTGTAGAGCTGGAGACATATACTGTAGACCCAGACAAAGACAAGCACTCCTGCACTGGGCGTATGACTCGAGGAAGTTTTAATAAGGTATAATTAACATATGAATAAAAAATACTCGATATTATTAGCATTTATATTAGTTGTTGGCGGTGGGTTTCTTATTTTCAAATCTTTTCAATCTAGAACTGCAAACCAGATTGCTTGTACTATGGAAGCTAGACAGTGCCCCGATGGTTCATATGTTGGTCGGACTGGTCCAAAGTGTGAATTCGCTGCTTGTCCAAGTGCATTTATATATACGAATGCAAAGTATGGTTTCAGTGTCACTTTGCCTAAGAGTTGGAGCGGATACAGTGTGGTGGTGAGCACGCGTGAGGTTCGTGATATAAAAAACAATATAGTAGTTTCTAATATCCCAACTATAAACATTCGTCATCCGCTTTGGACTAAAGAAGTTCCACGCCAGGATATCCCTGTGGATGTTTATACAATATCTCTATGGGCAGGGATTGTATCTGGAAAGTATTCTGTAGGGGCAGCACCAATACCACCACTTGAACTCACAAGGAACAGTCAATATGTTTTCGCTCTGCCTGCAAGGTACAACTACGCCTTTCCTGAAGGATATAAAGAAGTGGAGAAGATACTTCAAGGCAAACCAGTGAAAGCTCTTGACTTGGGTTTTGTTTATAAAAATGCCAATGCTGATTTAATCCAAGTAGAGTTACCATATCCAGAGGCAGTGGTGGGTAAGGAGTTTAGTATCATGGGCAAAGCCAGAGGCAATTGGTACTTCGAAGCATCTTTTCCCGTAGTCCTCTTGGACAAAGATGGGCAAGTGCTTGCTCAAGGTGCTGCACAAGCACAAGGAAATTGGATGACTACAGAATTTGTACCTTTCAAGATTGTTTTGAAGGTGACAAATAATAACTATATAGGCAAGGGGACTCTGGTTCTTAAGAAAGATAATCCAAGTGGAGATAGTAGTAGAGACGCCTCTGTGTCGTTCAATATAAATATTGAGTATTAATATGAGAAATACATTATATTTGTTGGTTGGTTTGATAATTGTTGTTGGTTGTCTTTATTTGTTTTGGAATGCTCCAGCACCATCGTATGTGAAGCCGATTGAAATAGTGAAAAGTGATTATAAGAAAATTTCTTATATTATTGGTGGTAGGAGTATTAATCTTGGAGATGGTATCCTCACTTATTTTGGTAATGAGATTAAAACCGATTTGAATGCGGATGGGCGAGAGGACAGAGTATTTCTTATAACCCAAAAGATAGATACTGGTGTCAGATACTTCATCATTGGAGCATTAGATACAACACAAGGATATATTGGGTTAAACGGGATGATGATAGGAGACAACATTGCACCACAGACTACAGAGATGAGCAGAGAAGTAGGTAAAGAGGGACAAATAATAGTGAATTATGCAATAAGAAATCCGGGTGAAGCTTTATCCATACAACCATCACTAGGCAAGAGTATGTGGATTAAATATGATTCAAAAGATATGGGTTTTGGAGAAGTGGTGCAGAACTTTGAAGGAGAATCAAGATAATATGAATCCTCAACAAATTCAAAAGCTAGTAGATAGTGGGGAAGTAGTACTCATCGATGTGAGGGAGAAGGACGAATGGGATGCTGGTCACATCGAAGGAGCAATGCACATACCTTTAGGAAGTTTGAATGCAGAAACAGTGAAGGATTTATCCAAAGATTCTAAAATCTATGCTTATTGTCGTTCTGGTGGACGAGCTGGTCGAGCCGCTCAAACTCTCCAGAACATTGGATATAAAAATGCTGAAAACATGGGCGGAGTTATAGAGTGGCAGGAGAATGGTGGAAAACTTGTTTAAAAATAGAGGTATAATTAAAAAGGATAGATTATTAAATTAATTTAATACCATGAGCAAGCATAATGTTCATAAAGTCGGTTTAGTTTTTGGAGGATTGTTTGGTGTGATTCATTTGGCTTGGGCCCTATTAATCATGTTTGGATGGGCACAAGGATTAATGGATTTTATCTTTAATCTCCACATGATTAACCCCGTCTATACTGTAGCCGCATTTAGCCTTTGGACAGCGGTGACACTCATAGTAGTGACAGCAATCATTGGTTATATAGTCGGAGTAGTGTTTGGTTGGTTGTGGAATAAATTAGCAGTAACTCAATAATAATATATGGCGAAAGGACAACTACGAGGCAACAAAGAAAAGAAGAAGCCTAAGAAGGCAAAGAAATAAATATGATAAGATAGTGGCCTATGGATAAAACTAAGGCCACTATTTTATTAACTGTCTTTATAGATGTCATTGGTTTAGGAGTAGTCATTCCTATTCTGCCTTTTTATGTATCTACTTTTAGCTCTTCAGCGCTTGTCCTCACATCGCTCTTTGCAGTTTTTTCATTATGTTCATTTTTTAGTGCTCCAATCATTGGAGCGCTTTCGGATAAGTTTGGTCGTAGACCATTATTAATACTTAGTATTTTTAGTACAGCCATAGGATGGTTTGTCTTTGCTTGGGCGCCTAGCATTTTATTTTTGTTTATTGGGAGGATAATCGATGGAGTGATGGCAGGGAATTTTCCCATTGCTCAAGGTTTTCTTTCTGATATAGCCAAAGATGATAAGGAGAGGACTGCGAACCTCGGGCTAATTGGTGCCATATTTGGTATTGGCTTTATACTTGGACCATTTATAGGTGGAGCATTGGGTAAAATTGGGCATACTGTACCGTTTTGGTTTGTGGGTTTACTTGCATTATTAAACGGTATTATGGCTTATTTTATTTTACCTGAAACTCATCATGAATTAAGTAATAAAAAAATAAGTATAAATCCTTTTAGACCTTTATATAATGCAGTGAAGAACACACCGCTTAGATTAAATTTCCTTGCATGGTTTTTCTTTGGGCTAGCCATCTCAAGCTATCAATCAATTTTTTCTCTCTTTATGAGAGATACTTATCATTTTGATGAGTTCGCTGTTGGATTAGTGTTTGGGGTGACAGGAGTGATCATTGCACTTAATCAAGGTGTGGCAATGAAGCATATTTGGTTAAAATATTTTAAAGAACCCACACTTGAACTCGGGATGCTTATTATTTTTGCCATAGGATTTTTTATGTTGAGTTTAAAAATCTTTACACTTTTCTGGATAGCAATATTGCTCACTACATTTGGTCAATCAATCCTCAGAGTGGTGATGACTAGTCAGGTAGTAGGCAAATCAGATAGAAGTGAGAGAGGGGAAATTCTAGGCATTATGTCTTCTATAACTTCACTTTCTATGATGATTGGTCCATTCCTAGCTGGTATTTTGTACGGATTTAGTAAATCATATCCGTTTGTTTTGGGTGGTTTGTGCTTGATTTTGGCCTTTGTAGTTTTGTATCAAAAGAGGAAAGAGCTTAGAAATACAGCATTACCAGAGGATGTGGTGATGGAATCGCTAGTTTAATCAAATGAGGTGTATAATTGGGCTATGGAAAAGTCCGAAATTATTGTTTTTGACTTGGATCAAACTCTCACCGAAAGCAAAGCTTCCCTAGATGAAGAGATGAGTGAACTTTTGTGTGAACTCCTCAAACTAAAAAAAGTGGCTGTTATCTCTGGAGCTTCGATGGAGCAGTTTCAAAAGCAGTTTTTAGATTATTTAATATGCCCCAGAGAATTACTCAACAATTTGTATTTACTCCCAACAGATGGAGCGGCTTTGTATGAATATGTTTTGGAGTGGAAATGTGTTTATAACCACAACCTAAGTAAAGATGAAAAGATTAAAATCTTTGAAGCATTTGAGAGAACCTTTATAGACACAGGATTTAAAAAGGAACAAGTTTTGTACGGAGAACTCATCGAGGACCGTGGGTCACAGATTACTTTCTCTGGACTGGGTATGAAGGCTCCTATAGTGCTTAAAGAAAAATGGGATCCAGATCAAAAAAAGCGCCGAATACTCATTGAAAGTCTCCAAAAGAAATTGCCAGAGTATTCTATAAAGATAGGAGGCACAACTTCTATAGACATCACTCTAAAGGGGATAGATAAAGCCTATGGCATCCTAGAATTAATGAAGCATTTAAATTATACCAAAGAGCAAGTTTTTTATGTTGGGGATGCTTTCTATAAGGATGGCAATGATACCTCAATAGAGCGCTTAAACATTGGGTTTAAAGCGGTCGGTGACCCTGGGATAGAAGACACCAAAATACTACTCAGAACTCTAATCAATAAATTAAAAACGGGTGTATGATAATTACATATTATGTCTACAAAATTACCATTTACAGTTGAGAAACCCTGGGGTGAGTTTAGAGAATTTACCCTTGATGAGAAAGTTACTGTAAAGCTCATTAAAGTAAATAAAGGTGAGAGTTTGAGTCTTCAAGAACACCACAAACGCAGCGAGTTTTGGAAAATATTGAAAGGGACGCCCGAGGTGACAGATGGAGATGTGGTTACCCAAGCAAAAATTGGAGATGAGTTCAGTGTTCCAGCCGGAGTAGCCCACAGGATTTCTGCTCCTCATGATGAAGTTGAATTCCTCGAGATATCTCATGGAGAATTTGATGAGAACGACATAGAAAGATTAGAAGATAAATATGGCCGCGCCTAAAAAGAAAAAAGTTAAAAAGGTTCTAAAGAAAAAAAGAACTTCAAAAAAAGTTCCAAGAAAACCCCGCTCAAAAATCAGTATAAAGAAACGAGTAGTATCCAAGAAACCCCATCAACTTCAGAGATTTGTGGCCAACCCAATCATCTCTCCAGCCCATCACTCACACTGGCAGTCAAAAGCTACTTTCAATCCAACAGCTATCTTTGGTGATGGACAAGTACATATTATTTATAGAGCTATAGGAGCAGGAGATGTCTCAGTCTTTGGATATGCGGTGAGCAAAGATGGCTTCACCATAGAAAAGAGAGGGACAAAGCCCGCTTATATTCAAAGAAACTATCATTTTGAAAGGATAGATAAAGAAAATACTCCAAAGATAAATTATTCGTCTGGTGGTGGGTGGAACGGAGGAGTAGAAGACCCAAGGCTCACACTCATAGATGATAGGGTTTATATGCTTTACACATCATTTAATGGTTGGAATGCCATAAGGATTGCTCTGACTTCAATTAGTTTTAAAGATTTTGTGAACGAGCGGTGGAACTGGAGTCCACACGTCTTCATTTCTCCTCCTGGTGAAATACATAAAAATTGGGTCCTTTTCCCTGAGAAAATTAATGGCAAATATGCCATTCTCCACGGCATCTCTCCTCATATCCAGATAGAGTATGTGAAAGATTTGAAAGAATTCGATGGGACAAAATTTATTCATAGCATTCCACCTTCAGGTAAGGGGCATTCTAAGTCTTGGGACACTTGGCTCCGTGGTGTTGGTCCAGCACCGATTAAAACCAAATATGGATGGCTAGTACTCTATCATGCGATGGATATAAAAGACCCGAACAGATACAAATTAGGAGCGATGATACTGGATTTAAATAACCCAAAGAAAGTAGTGGCTATATCCAAACAACCAATCCTCGAACCTGATGAAGTTTATGAGAATGAAGGCTTTAAGGCCGGTGTAGTCTATGCTTGTGGAGCAGTAGTGGTCGATGGGTGGTTGTTTGTATATTATGGAGGAGCAGATACTGTGGTTTGTGTGGCCACTATAAAATTTGATTCTTTGATAAAGGATATTGTTTCTAACAAACCTATAAAACTTAGAACCAAAAAATAATATGTATATAGTCAAAAGGTCGCATCATAACCCAATCCTTATTCCCTCGAACGAACACGCGTGGGACGGCTTTGCTACTTTCAATCCTTCTCCTATAAAAAAAGGTGCCACTACTTATCTACTTTATAGAGCCATCTCAGTGCCAGATGTTTTAAATACTCCGAGCCAAAGATCTATAATCGGTGTAGCCAAGAGCAAAGATGGTAATTATTTTGATGATCATACTCAATTTATTATCCCTATAGAGGAATGGGAAAAATACGGCTGTGAGGATCCACGAGTAACTTATTTTGAGAAGAAGTACTATACCTTCTACACAGCATTATCTAAATATCCATTTGAAGCGAGTGGGATAAAGGTGGCGGTGGCCGTGTCTAAAGATTTGAAGAAAGTTGATTCAAGGTACTTGGTTACTCCGTTTAATGCGAAGGCTATGACTCTCTTCCCTGAACGTATTGGAGGTAAGGTGACGGCCATCCTTAGTGCTCATACAGATACACCTCCAGCAAAAATTGTTATTGTCCAAACAAATAAGGTAGAGGATTTGTGGTCAGAAAGTACTTGGAAGGATTTTGAACCAAATTTAGAGAGATATGAGATAGATCCAAGGCGTTCACCTTATGATCATGTAGAAATAGGGGCAGCACCTATAAAAACCAAACATGGTTGGTTAATTATTTATTCGTACATTCAAAATTATTTCCCTAGTCCAGAAAATAAACCAAAAGTTTTCGGCATAGAAGCTATGCTCTTGGATTTAAAGAATCCATACAAAATAATCGGTCAGACTAGGGGACCACTTTTGATTCCTGAAGAGACATATGAAGTAGTTGGCTTTGTTGGAGAAGTAGTCTTTCCCTCAGGAGCACTTCTTGAGAAGGATAATTTGCATATATTCTATGGAGCTGCGGATACTACAGGGTGCAGAGCCACTATCAGTTTGAGTGATTTGTTGGCCACTATGGATCCGTTGTGCAGAGATATCTGTGAACCCAAGCGCTACAAAAATAACCCAATTTTAGAGCCAAATAGTAGCCATGCGTGGGAAGCTCAAGCAGTACTTAATCCTGCGGCTATATACCTCAAAGGAAAGACACATTTGCTCTACAGAGCCATTTCTAATGACAACACCTCGACCATTGGTTATGCCTCGAGTAAAGATGGATTCAACATTGATGATCGTTTGAAGGGGCCGGTCTATGTCCCTAGAGAGAATTTTGAAATGAAGAAAATTGAGGGCAATAATTCTGGATGTGAGGACCCTCGTCTCACTAAAATTGGAGATAGAATTTATATGTTTTATACGGCCTATGATGGCATAGGTCCGCCGAGGGTGGCTGCTTCATCTATTTCAGAAAAGGATTTCCTTAGACAAAATTTTAATTGGTCTGTACCAGAACTTATTACTCCTGGTGGAGTTGATGATAAGGATGCCTGTATATTCCCTGAAAAGTTTGGGAAGAAATATCTAGTTCTGCATCGCATAGGTACAGATATTTGTGCTGATTATTTGAACTCTCTGGATTTTAAGAAAGACAAGGTCACTAAATGTATTAGAGTATTTGGTCCAAGAGAGAGAGCTTGGGATAGTGTGAAGGTGGGCATCACCGCTCCTCCAATAAAAACCAAAAAGGGTTGGTTGCTACTCTATCATGCCATTTCCAGAGCACATCATGAATATAGAGTTGGGGCAGTACTGCTAGATTTGAAAGATCCAACTGTAGTCATCGCACGATTGGCTGACCCAATACTTGAACCTAGAGAGGAGTATGAGAAGCATGGATTGGTGAACAATGTTGTCTTTCCTTGTGGAGTTATTTTGAACAAGGGGATTCTTTATATTTATTATGGAGGCGCAGACAAGGTTGTTGGGGTGGCAACGATGAAACTAGATACTCTTTTGACTGCACTCACTAGGAAGCTTAAATAGTGAGTAACATTCGATGTTGCTCAAATTATAAACTTTTTATCTTGTCAGCAATGAGACTGGTTTCGCCGTTGCGTTTAGAGATTTTGCCTTTAATAGCAATGCAGTTATCTGGGACAAGGAAAACCTTAAATTCTTCAAAGGCAGAGGGGAAAACAACTACATCTAATTCTCCAGTAAGGTCCTCTAAACCTAAAAAGGTCATACGCTCATTTTTCTTCGTAGTGACCTCACGCAGACTAGTGATGAGTCCAGCCACAACACAAACATCACCTTCTCTTAGTTCATGAAGTTTAGATATTGGTCGTTCTAATTTATCTAATTTTTCTTTGTAAGCTTCCAGTGGATGACCAGAGATATATAATCCGAGGAGCTCCTTCTCCCATAAAAGCTTGTCTTTCTGTGTTGCCTTTTCTGCCTCTGTCAGTTTGAGGGTGGGGAGAGTGGTAGTGTCAGACATTGAACCAAAGAGAGAATCTTGATTCTCTGGGGCACTCATCCTCTCTTTATGAAACTCTAGCAATCTCTCTATGTTGGCAAAGAGTATTCCTCGATCCCCAAACTCATCCATCGCTCCGGATTTAATGAGTGCTTCCAAAGATTTCTTGTTTAAATTTTTATCTTTCACTCTGTCTAGAAAATCCACAAGAGAGACAAATGAACCCCCTCGTTTTCTTTCAGCAATTATGGCTGTAGATATCCCTTGACCAAAGTTTTTTATTGTAGTCAATCCAAAGCGAATTTTATATTTCTCGTGTTTGTCAGCTCTTGGAGGAACAGTGAATTGAGAAAAGCTTTCGTTCACAGAAGGAGGTAAAACTTCAATACCCATGCGTTTACATTCAGAAACCATAATGCCTATAGTCTCTACATCTCCAGATTCTGCAGTAAGCACAGCAGACATATATATCTCTGGATAATTAGCCTTTAGATAGGCGGTTATATAAGCGATATGTCCATAGCTCGCTGCGTGAGCTTTGTTGAAACCGTAGCCTTGGAAGGGGACAAACAAATCCCAAAGTTTTTCTGCATCTGCTTGAGTCATCTTCCCAAACTTCTGACAGCCATCTACAAACATAATATGCTGTTTCTTCATTTCTTCAGGAATCTTTTTACCCACAGCCTTGCGGAATTTATCGACTTCTCCCCAAGTGTAGCCAGCTACCTTTATAGCAGTCATAAGGAGGTCGTCTTGATACACGAGTACTCCATAAGTGGTGTCCAAGAACTCTTTCATGGCTGGATGCATATAGGTCACAGGTTTCTTACCATGTTTTCGGGCGATGTATTCGTTGATGTTATCCATCGGCCCAGGACGATAGAGTGCCACCATCACATTAATGTCGTGGATTGTGTTTGGTTTTAGTTCAATCAGAGATTTAGTCATCCCATCGCCGTTGAGTTGAAAGGTTCCTTCTGTTTCTCCGCGAGCAAGCATGGAGAAAGTCTTCTTATCATCAACAGGAATTTCTTCTATATCAATTTCTTCACCTTCAATTTTTTTAATACGGGCAATACAGTCAGCAATAATGGAAAGATTCCTAATACCCAAAAAATCAAATTTAAGAAGTCCGGCTTCTTCAATACTATACATATCGTATTGAGTGATAATTTTGTTGTCCCCCTTGGTGTCGTATTGGAGTGGGGTGTAATCAGTCAAAGGTCCTGGAGCGATAACTACTCCAGCAGCATGAACAGAAATGTGTCGAGCATTGCCTTCAATGGCTTTGGCCATATCCATAACCTTTTTGGAATCAGCATCAGATTCATATAACTTTTTCAGATCGGGGTTTTCCTTTAGAGCCCGGTCAATGGTCATGGGGAAGCCTTGTGCCCCCATAGGGATAAGTTTGGCTATAGTGTCACCAACTGCATAAGGGAAGCCTTGAGCCCTAGCTACATCCCTTACAGCCCCTCTCGCCATCATGGTCCCAAATGTACCAATCTGAGCTACATGATCTGCACCGTATTTCTGTCTTGCATATTCAATCACTTCATCGCGCCTATCATCTGCGAAGTCCATATCTATATCAGGAGCAGATGGTCTGTCAGGATTGAGGAATCTTTCGAAAGGAAGATTGTACTCAAGAGGGTTAATGTTCGTAATACCAGAAAGGTAAGTGACCATCGAACCAGCCACCGAACCTCTGATGTTTGTTAGGATGCCGTTATCATGAGCAAATCTAAGCAGGTCGGATACCACGAGGAAATACTTTGGGTAACCTTTGTCCCTAATAATTTTAAGTTCATATTCTACTCTATCTTCAATCTCTTTGGTTTTTGTTAAACCTCTTCTAATCAAACCATCTTCAACAATCTTCCTTAGAGCTTCATCCGGTGTCAGTCCGCTGGGTATATCTATATCAGGAAAAACCCAGGAACCAAGCTTGAGTTCAAGGTTGCACCTCTCTGTTATTTTTTGTGTATTTAAAATTGCTTCTGGAGTATTTTTAAATCTCCTCACAGCTTCTTCCTGGGATATAAAAGAAAAATCCTCGTCTTCATCATTAAAACTAGTGTCGCCTCCAAAAGACATGTTGCCTTGGATTTTAAGAAGCATTTCCTTGGCTTCTCTATCCTCTGGTTCAAGATAATAAACATCATGGGCAGCCACAATATTTGTTTTTGTTTTACTTGCCAGAGTTATAAGTTCTTGCATTCTTTCCTCATGTCCATTGATCTCAGGATGGTGCGTTATCTCTAGATAAAAATTATTCTCTCCACAAATTTTCTTGTACCAATTGAGAACTTCCTCAGCTTTATCTGTGTCGTCGTGTTTGAGGATTTTGATAACTTCACCTGAGAAACTAGGCATTATAAAGATTAAACCTTCATGGTATTTCTCTATAATTTCTCGATCAATACGGGGTTTATAATAAAATCCTTCGAGATATGAAGCAGTCACAAGTTTAAGAAGATTCTTATAGCCAAGTTCATTCTCCACTAAAATGACCATGCGAAAACGACTATTGTCTATACGAGCCTCTCTATCTAATCTAGTCCTCGAAGCTACATATGCATCTACACCAATAATGGGTTTTATTCCTTCGTCTTTGCATTCTTTATAAAATTCTATTGCTCCATAGAGGTTACCTGAGTCAGTCAGGGCCAAAGATTCCATTTTGAGCTTTTTTGCCTTTTTTATAAGGTCTGGGATTTTTGGCAGGGCTTCCAGCAGGGAATAGTGACTGTGTGTATGGAGGTGGGTGAATCGGATCATAACCTATAGTATAATACAGACAAGTAATTAAAATATTTTTTATGGATAATGTTCAATTTGATGAAGAAGACGTCAATAAGCAGTTGTTTAAAAGAAACCAAGCTTCTAGGGGTTTAATTGGTTTGACTATGAAAACTGGTTTGGCTAAGAATGAAGCTCAAGCAAATATTGTGCTTGTTGTTGTTTCTGTTTTGTGTCTTATTGGTATAGTTTTCGTGATTATGATGAACAGATCATCAATAAGTAAAGAAGCAGCAAAAGCATTAAAAACTCCAGAGCAGATTAAAGTTATGATGAATTTAAAATAATATGAATTATTCAAAAAAACAGGACAAGGGTTTCACTTTAGTAGAACTTATGACAGTTATTGCAATTATTGGCTTACTCTCGACTGTTGTTTTATCCAGTGTAAATAGTGCAAAGATAAAAGCCAATAATGCCAAGATTAAAATGAATGCCAAACAAATTGCTAACGCTATATATTTGGCCAGAGATCCTGTGACTGGTGCATGGCCTGGAAATGGTACGTGGCAATGCTTAAAGGCAAGTGGTACTTGCTGGAAGGGGGATCTTTCTGCTGACACGAGTGCAAATAATGTAGTGAGTAAAATCTCTGTTTACATGCCCAATATCCCTTTAATCCCAAATAACCTTTTTCCTTCTACTACTTATGCATATGATTCGTATGTATATATACCAAATTGGTCAGGTTTCCCACCTAAAATAGGGGCATATTTGTTGTGGGCACAAACATTGCCAATAACAAGCAAAGAATGCAATGGCACAATTGATTCTAGTATAGAAACAGGCAACTATTATTGCTACGAATTTTTGGGGAGTTAGTGTATGAGCGCTATTTATATTGTAGGGATTGATGAAGCGGGTAGAGGGCCACTCGCCGGGCCTGTTTCTGTTGGAGTTCTAATGTTGAATAAAAAAGTGGATAAGAAATTTCTTAGAGGTATAAAGGATTCAAAAAAACTAAGTGAGAGTATGCGTGAAGAATGGTTTAATAAAGCATTAGAGATGAAAGCAGGAGGAGTTTTGGATTATAGAGTGGCGCTTGTGTCTGAGAAAGTAATAGACAAAAATGGGATAGTCGAAGCTATCAAGATAGGTATAGAAGATTGTTTAAAAAAACTCAAAGTCCCCAAACACTCAGAAATATATCTTGATGGTGGTTTGAGAGCTCCAAAGAACTTTAAAAAACAAAAGACTATTATTAAAGGGGATGAAAAGATACCAGTGATTTCCCTTGCTTCCATTATGGCTAAAGTCACCAGAGATAGGTATATGAAGAAAATTGGGATGAATTACCCAGAGTATGGGTTTGAGGAACACAAAGGCTATGGGACAGCCAAGCATATAAAAGCAATAAAGAAATTTGGAATATCAAAAATTCATAGAAAAACTTATTTGACAAACATTATATAAATAAGTATAGTTTTATAGGAGTGAACATTTAAACATTGGAGGCCAGGTGGCTTATACCGTCGGGCTTCTGATCACTAATGTGTTAGAAGCCGAAGCAAACAACGAGGAACTACTCGGTCCTCAAACTTTGGGGATTGAAGTTACTCACAACGGATTGGCGAAGCGGTGTGGATTAGGGAATATCGACCCACAACATGGGAAGCATTCCCGCTCCTCATCTTCAGCGATTGAAGAGGCTCTAACTTGGCCTCAACCACCTGACGGTTCGCGTTTGGTGACTATTCGTCTAGATAAGGATGCCATCGGGGCGATGGCTGTCCTCATAATCCGTCTTGAGGGTGGTGAGAACAAAATAGACAGGTGTATGGTCTCGTGGATAGGTGCAATAGACCGCCATGGGTTCATGGGTGCGGTTAAACGTTATCCAGAACTTGCCAAGCTCTTCAAGTGGAGTAGAGAAATCTACGCGATGGACTACATCATTCATCAGGCCAAGGAGTATTCATTGGCCGAACGAGTGTGTATGGTCGCGAGCATTCTCTGCCACGAGATGAGCGTTCAAGAGATGGATGATTTGACTGGCAAGCTTCGTGCAAGGAAACCACTCGACTTTAGAGATAAGACTGTCATGTTCGGAAAAGTGGCATTCATCGAAACATCTGGTGAGTATCACAGTGCTCGGACGTGGGGTGGCAAGCTCTACAAGGTCACGGTTGTCTACGATGCTTTAATCAAGCGTTTTACTCTCGTTCGTCAATCTCATTGTTTTGATAAAATTAGATTTGATGAAGAGGTGAACAAGCTTGAGGCAGAGTATCGAGGAATGACTACCCGTGAACTTGCCCACTTCAACCTCGAATGGGGAGGGAACGAAAACATTACCTCGTCTCCAGAAGGTGAGGGGAGAGAGAGTCGACTAACCATAGACTCTGAGCTGAGACACAAGGTTGTACAGCTCGCCTACGAGTGTTTGGAAAGCGGTGTGGTGTCTTAATAGTCAGCTCCGGCTGACTTTTTTCATATAAAATGAGCAACATCGAATGTTGCTCAAGGTGTATTGACTTTTAGTATAAAATGTGATAGTGTGTAGTGTAGAGAAACGCATTCGGCGTTTCCAGGACAACCAACTGGAGTTCTTTATGAACCCGAATGTGCAAGATTCACCATCTGATCAACCTACCCATTATGTTGGGTTGGTAATCTGGCGCGAGATGAATGGAGAGATTGAGTTTCTAGTAATAGATTCGAAGTCAATCGATCCTCGCTACAGAGGTCGTCCAAAGCAGACGAAGTTTGTGGGTGGGACGAACAATGATCACCTCCATGAGATGATCAAGCAAACTCGCGAACGTGAGACCACTGAGGAGACTGACCTCGTCATTGTTGGAGAAGTTGACGAGATTTACAAGGATACGAAGTATGCAGGACACAAGAAATACTTCTATATTGTGAACATCAGTGACTGCAGTGGTACTCTTCGTAAGGTTCCGAAGATTGATAACGGAGATCTCCTGTCTGAGCCCTATTGGGTTAAGGCTAAGGAGCTCACGAAGAAGATCTATCGCTCACATCTGCCTGCTCATGAGGCAGCGATGAAAAAGCTTTGGATCGCATAGGTGTTTGCCCCACGAAAAGTCACACGACCTATGTGGGGCTTTTCTTTTTTACCCATATTTGATAGACTCTTTTTATGACAGTTCGAATGAGACACACCAGATCGCAGACAAACCAAAGGCGATCTCATCATGCACTATCGAAGCCTTCCCTTACGAAGGATTCTACAGGTGCATCTCACATGCGACACCGCATGAGTCCTACCACTGGTCTCTATCGTGGTAGAAAAGTTGTAGACATGGGAGCCAAAGCTTCTAGGAAGGCATCAAAATCTAAATCAAAGGCTCGCTAGTCGAACCATTTGATTTAGGATAGAATTTATATATAAGCTCTTTTTTGTTCTTTATGGCTAACCGACACTTATCACGTTCAGTTGTACTCCAAACTCTTTTTGAATGGGATTTTGAAACTGCAGTAGAAAAAGGTGCAAGGAAGATAGACCCGCAAACAATCTTCGCGAGGAATTTTATAGAATTTGCAGCTGGGTCGAATGATCGTCCGTTTATGGAAGCATTGCTTGCCCAGGTTATAGATAAGAAAAAAGATTTAGATATTATTATAGAGAAAGCTGCTCCTGATTGGCCAATAGATAAAATTTCCATAGTTGATAGAAATATTCTTCGTATTGGCCTCTCTGAACTATTGTTTTCTGATAGAAATGAAGTGCCTCCAAAGGTAGCTATAAATGAAGCCATAGAATTGGCTAAATCTTTCGGTGGAGAAACATCGGGTAGATTTGTGAATGGAGTACTTGGGGCGGTTTATAAAGAGATGGGCGAACCAGGCAAAGATGAGAAGCCAAGGCCTAAAAAGAAATACGGTAATGTCCCCGACGAAGAACTCCCTATTCATCGACTTGCAGGTGCAGTAGTTTTTGCTCACCATGAAGGTACAACATACCTTGCTCTTGTACACGACATCTTTGGACATTGGACTCTTACAAAAGGTAAAGTAGAAAAAGATGAGACAGATGAACAGTGTCTAGAGAGAGAAGCTGAAGAAGAACTTGGTGTGAAGGTTACTGTTGGAGAAAAACTTGGGCAAAACTCTTATTCAACTTTTCACCCAGAGCATGGGAAGATAATGAAGCAAGTAACCTATTTCCTCGCTGAGGCTCCATACAAAGAATTGACCCTAGAGAAGAAGGAAGAAAAGGGTGGGCTCGATGATGTTCGATGGTTTAAACTCGCAGACATTTTGGATTTGAATTTTTATGATGATATTCTGCCCATCATTACTAAAGCTATGACTCTCCTTGCACAAAAGAGCTCATAAGCGTATATAAAGACAATGGATTTCAGTAAATTTGAAGAATCAGCAGGGCTAGCATTCAAGGACAAGGCGCTTTTGAAACAAGCGTTTATTCATCGTTCATATATAAATGAGAATCGTGCTTCAGGACTTGAACACAATGAACGTTTGGAATTCCTTGGAGATGCGGTGCTCGAACTAGTCATCACAGATTTTCTATACAAAAAATATAAAGAAATGGATGAGGGTGAATTGACTTCCCTTCGTTCTGCTCTTGTGAATGCTGATACTTGCGCTGAAGTGGCTACCAAACTTGGAGCAAATGATTTCCTCCTTCTTTCTAAAGGAGAATCAAAAGATGTAGGCAGAGCCAGACAATATATCCTTGCGAATACTTTGGAAGCGATAATTGGCGCCGTTTATATTGACCAAGGATTCGATGAAGCACAAAAATTTATTTATGCGCACATAACAACCCTCACAGAAGAGATTGTGAAGAGCAAGGCTTGGATTGATTCAAAAAGTCTCTTTCAAGAAAAAGCTCAAGAAAATCTAGGTACTACTCCAACCTATAAAACTATTAGAGAAAACGGACCAGACCATGATAAAGAATTCGTTGTTGGAGTCTTCGTCGGCGGAGAAAAACTCGGTGAGGGAGAAGGTAAGTCTAAACAAGACGCCGAACAAGAAGCAGCCAGAGACGCACTCAAGAATAAAGGTTGGGAATAGTTTAAATTTTTATAATTGACAACCAAGTTGTAGTTTTGCATTGTATAAGACAGATGCTGGTTTTCTCGTTCATTTATGCACACCAGAGGGTTCCATGGACAACCGAACGATTGATGTTGTATCAGAAGGTGATCATGGCATAGCGTTGGCTATGCAGCTAATCTGGAAGAGGGCTCCGGGAGGTAAGGCTACACACTACATAATCGACAAGTATGAGAGTGTGACCAAGTACTACTGTGGAGATGGTGTGAAGACAACGCACCACTCCACTGACATGGTCAAGGGTCCAAAAGGGGTTCTGACTCTGATTTTTCTGTGGAGTGCAGAAGGTGATTCCACTCCCTTGCCATTTCCTCTGGATCTTGAGGGGGCAACCCAGTTTGCCAAGCACTGGTTAGAGGTTGCCGACTATGGTCCACAGCCAGACCACGATGGAGACAACCGCAAGGGCTGGAGGATTTTCACCGAAGAATGGGGACATGTGGCATACTATCACTTCGCCATTGTCGGCATTCAGCCTGCGTGGGCCATGTATGGCAAGTAGTAACAAATCGCGTAGATAAGCGCGATTTTTTCATATTTAATGATATTTTCTCGTGTTATAATTTGGGTATAAATGTATTTGAAATCGATTGAATTATCGGGTTTTAAGTCATTCGCCAAAAAAAGCGAGCTAGTTTTTAATTCACCAATCTCAGCCATTGTTGGACCAAATGGTTCAGGTAAATCAAACGTGGCTGAAGCATTTCGCTTCGTTTTGGGGGAGCAATCTATAAAAAGTCTCCGAGGTAAAAAGGGTGAGGATTTAATCTTTAATGGAGGTGGGACAGAAGCACGAGCCAATAGAGCTTCGGTGAAGGTTATTTTTGATAATTCGAACAAAGTATTCGGGATAGATTTCCCCGAGGTCACTATTGAGCGTGTGGTGCATAGAGATGGAGTGAATGATTACCTCATAAACAATTCTCCAGTGAGATTAAGGGATGTCATAGAACTCCTTCTCCGAGCACACATCGGCGCGTCTGGTCACCACATAATCTCTCAAGGAGAAGCGGATAAAATTTTGAACGCATCGTCCAAGGATAGGAAATCCATGATAGAAGATGCTCTGGGCTTGAGGCTCTATCAATACAAACGCATAGAGAGTGACAGGAAACTCAAGAAAACTTTTGAGAACATTGCTCAAGTTGAATCACTACGCAAGGAAATCGCGCCTCATTTAAAATTTCTAAAGAAGCAGGTAGAGAAAATGGAAAAAGCTTTAAGCCAAAAGACTGAGCTTTTAAACTTGGGCAAAGAATATTTTAAACGAGAGAATCTCTACATCGCCTTCACTAAAACCATTCTTCAAAGTGAACGTGAGCCAATAGAGAAAAACCTCACGGCTCTACACAATGAACTCGCAGAAGCAAAGGCCGTACTTGAGAAGATAGCCAAAGAAAGTAATAAGGATTATTTGATACTCGACCTTGAGAGCGAACTCACTGGTGCTCGAGTGCACAAAGACGGGTTGGCTAGAGAGCTCGGCAGGATAGAAGGTTCACTTGGAGCTGAAGAGAGAATTATCCGCAAGCAACGAGAACTGGCTACTTCGGATGAGAACAAAATGATTAGACTCAAGGATGTAGAAGAATTCGCTCGGGTGCTCGATGCGGAGATCAAACAAGACAAAAGTGTGCTCGAGAGGATAGTAGATAGGATTTATACATTTATAAAAAGCCACAAGGATTCAGGTGATTCTAGTCTTATTATTGATGCAGAAGAGGCTATTAAGAAACTCCAGAAAGAAAAGTTAGAAACAGAG
>JBAQNS010000006.1:0-8477 GCA_049304015.1 Minisyncoccia bacterium
TTTTTCTTATCATGAAGTTTGAATAATTCTTGGAGTTTGGTATTGAGGGTCGAATAGTCTTCATTTGGAAGTAAATCGAGCGAAATAATTACTTCTCCATATTTAAGCAGCTCACCTATATCCTTACTCATGTTTAATATAGTTGGACCACTGACCCCAAAATGTGTGAAAAGTATTTTACCTCTTTTTGTTTCCTGCTTTTCATTGTTTTGAAAGGTGGTGAGCTTAACATTATCAAGACTCACTCCAGAGAGTTTATTAACCCACATATCTTTAAGAGCTACAGGCACGAGCGATGGTTCTGGTTCTACCACAGTGTGTCCAATATCCTTTAACCATTTATAAGCATCTCCAGTTGAACCAGTTTCAGGGCGAGAAGTACCTCCAGTGGCTAAGACAATATTTTTTCCTTGGATTAATGCTCCACCTTTTGTCTTTACTCCAACTATTTTTTTATCCTCTTTAACCAAATCTACAATAGGGGAGTTAGATAGTATTTCAACATTGTGCTTTTTGAGATTTTCTACAAGTACATTCCATACAGACTGCGCCGAATCAGAAACAGGAAAGACACGTTGGCTGGCTTCAACCTTCGTGTCCATTCCCCGACTATTAAAGAATTCCAAACTATTTACTACAGAGTATTGAGAGAAGGCAGAGAAAAGAAATTTATCACTATCCTTATATTTTTCTAGGAATTTGCGAGTGTCTAATTCAGCATTAGTGACGTTGCATCTACCTCCTCCAGTGATAAGGAGTTTCTGACCAAGTATATTATTTTTCTCTATGAGTAGTACTCGAAGCCCTCTCTCGGCGGCTTGACCAGCAGCCATCATCCCAGCTGGACCACCGCCAACTACTAAAACATCCCATATTGCATCGTCTTTCATTTAGTTATCCTATCAGATAACTAGCCATTCAAGTAAGTTCTAGTTTTTGCTTGTTTTGAAATGCAGAGTTGTCCCATTGACTGTACTAAATTGATTCTGAGCGTCTAATCTAAAGTAGTAAGTAGTGTTTGGATTCAAACCAGAGAGAGACAGTGATACTTGGACATTTGTATTATCAGAACCCAATGAAGTAAAGGCGGTAGTGTTCCCAAGGTTTGGTGTTGTCCCATATTCAAACCAGTATTGAGTGATGGCTTTGTTTGAGCTGATTTGACCGTTCAATGTTGCATTAGTGCTTGATATCTTGCTTGCGTCTACTGTTTTGCTAATAGGGGCTCCTCCAACAGGGGCGGGGATGTTTTTAGTAGTAACAAACGAATATCTAGAACCAATAACCTTTCCATATTGATTTTCTCCTACAAGATGAAAATAGTAGGTGGTACTTTGTGTGAGCCCAGTTATGTATGCGGGTGCAGGGATAGAAACGAAGCCTGAACCAACAGATTGACTAGCTGTCTTTGAGCCTAGATTAGTTGTGGGGCCGTATTCATACCAGTAGTTAGTGAAGGCGCCGTTTGGGTTCACTGTCCCGGTGACAACCATAGATGTGTCAGAGGGCGCAACTTTGTCACTAGTAGTTATACCAGGGGCACTACCTTGCCTTGTATCGTTATTTGTAACCACATTTGTTGTATCTTCTGTAGTGTCAACGACTGTGTTTGTAGACAGTGGAGCTGTATTAGGCTTGTTTTTATAAATGATAAATCCTCCTATTATTAATAATATGACCAATCCTCCGATTAATGTATTTTTATTCATACATATCGTGCCGTGGACAGGATTAAACTATTACAGGGTCGTATAGGTGTCTGAGTTTCTCCAAACCTCGGTGTACTTGAACTGCGAGGGTGTTTTTAGATTTACCAGTGATGAGTGACATCTCCGTAAGGGATAAATCCTGAATAAAACGCATGCGCATTATCTTCTGATAATTAATAGGCAAGCGCTGAATCAAGAGAAGCAAACCCTTGCCATCCAAAGCATTGAAGATGTTTTCAGCATCATTGTTGCTTGGTTCAAAACCTTTTTCCATTAGTACTTCAAGTGAAGTAGTTTTTCTTTTTCTATATTCATCAATGATGAGGTTATTTAAAATGTGATAGAGAAAGGCCTTCATAACGTCGATTTTGCCTCCTTTGACCAAATAGCTCCATGTTTTCAAGAATGTATCCTGAACCAAATCTTCACCGAGGGTATGGTCATGCACTTTAAAGTAGGCATGAGTATTAAGCCCCTTGTTGAAATCATTGTGGGCAGCTGTCATTATCTCATTTCGCTTGGTGTCTTGTTTCTTAGTCATATATGTTAATAAAGCCGTCCGAAGACGTTTTTTATTACCGAATTATTACAATAATGCCTAAATTGAGAGTATGTATGCCTAGATTGGCATTACAGTAATGTTGCACGGAAGGGGGATATCTGAACACTTGTAGTATAGCACATCTAAAAAACTATAATTTCTTGCAATAATTTGAGTAGTTGTACGTCTTTCGAGATATGCAAACAAACAAAAACCGCAGAAGTGATGATCCACAGACAGATATAGAAAAAATGTGGAATAAAAGTTGGACATACATCAAAACAGTGGTGGATGTTGTTCGTGAACCAGTATTAATTCTTGATAAGGATCTCAGAGTGATGACAGCCAACGAAGCATTTTATAGAACCTTTCAAGTTGAACAACGAGACACAGAAAAAAAGATTGTTTATGAACTAGGAGACGGTCAATGGGATATCCCTGCTCTACGAAAACTCCTTGAGGATATATTACCCAAAAACACTTTCTTTAAAGGCTTTGAGGTTGAGCATGAATTTCCTTATATTGGACACAAAATTATGATGCTAAACGCCCGTCAGATTCATTCTGAAGAAGATACTGCCTCAGGTACGTTTCCACCAATCATACTTCTGGCTATGGAAGACATCACAGACATGATGGCTGTCGCTGGCACAGTGGCCAAACATGCGAACCAGCTTGCAGACCAATTTTCAGAGAAAACCAAGAAGCTCGAATTACATATTCATAAATTGGAGAAGGAAATAAAAGGATTAAAAAAAGATCCTATTACAACACTGTAATATTACAGTCCTTGGTGCGTCTATATAATTGAATCAAATAACATCAAAATAAATTATGAAAAAACTTAGTTACACAATCTTGGCAGTATTTACTCTTTTTGCCTTTATAGGCCCAAACAGAGTCCTTGCGGCCACCACCCCATCTTTGGGGACAGCCAATACCTTTGGCCTTATTTCTAACTTGTTTCAGCACAATGCTACTACCACCATTAATGGTGCAGCGGGAAATGTTCTAGGAGTACTTGGATACTCATCCATAGCAGGTCTGGGTATAATTAATACTACAAACGGCACCACAGAGGTAAACAATGCAGCTTGGACAGCCGCAGGTATTGCTCAGAACGCCGCTCTTGCAAACTTAAATAATCAAGTTCTAACCAGTTGTACAAACATTGGAGAAGCTGGAAACTTGGATGCCATAGTCATAGGTGCAGGTGCTCCAGGACACTTTCCTCCTGGTTGTTACTACCGTGCAGGAGCTATGAACATAGTGAACGGAGGAACAGTAACACTCGATGGAGCAGGAACTTATATATTCAAATCTACAGGTGGTGCTATCACTACAGGTGCTAACTCGTTCGTAGTTCTAAACGGTGCTTCTGCTTGTGATGTCTTCTGGATTCCTGTAGGAGCCACCACACTCGGAGCCCCTTCAACCTTTAAGGGTACGGTCATCGATGCAGCTGGTATTACTATCGGAGATACAGTTGGTTGGGTTGGACGAGCACTCGCATACGGAGGCACAGTCACTTCAAACGGAGCTGTTTCATCAGTGAACACTATCACTGTCCCTTCATGTACAAACCCAGGTTCTCTAACAGTCACTAAGACTGTCATAAACGATAATGGAAGGAGTAATGTAGTTTCTGACTTCCCATTGTTTGTTGGTGCAACTGCGGTTGTCTCAGGAATATTAAACAACTTCGTTGCGGGGGTTTATGCAATCACAGAAACCAATAATCCAGATTATGCACAAACATTCACTGGAGATTGTGTAGGTGGAAGTATCACACTTGCATCAGATGGAAACTATGTGTGTGGAATTACAAATAATGACATTGCTGCTTCTGTACCTGGTGGACACCGAAGAGATGTTGTTACCACTTATACTGCACCAACGACTACAACCACAGCTACTACGACTTCAACTACCACCTTCGTAGCTCCTCCTTACTTCTACATACCCTCACTTCCAAATACAGGCTTCGCTGATTCAAATCCAGATTTCTACAGAACTTTCTTCACTTACCTTGGTGTGTTCATCGTCTTGTCACTTGTCATAGTGGCAGCAGAAAAGAAGCACAAGGTTTAATCCAAAAAACATATGAAGCCTCGACTCTCATTAAAATGGGCACTGTTAACAATAGGCACACTAGTGCTTATTGTTGTATTAAACACAACAGTCTTTGCCAGGGCCAATAAGAAAACTGTTCAAGTGGCGAGTGTCATCACTTCAGTCGAAGCGACTACAACAACTACCACCATTGCCACAACAGAAATATCCAAGCCCACTAAAGTTGTATTACCTCGTCTGATTATTCAAAAGATCAAGGTGAATGCATATATAGAACAAATGGGCCTGACCAAAGCAGGGGCGATGGATTCTCCAGTTGGGCCAACGAATGCTGGTTGGTATAAGTTTGGACCAAAGCCTGGATCAATAGGGAGTGCTGTCATAGACGGGCACTTTGGTTGGAAGGACAACATTCCTGCAGTCTTTGATAACCTTTCGAAGCTAAAGGTGGGGGACAAGATTCAAGTGATAGATGAGAGTAACAAAACCATCACTTTCATAGTGACAAAAACAAAAGTTCTAGCCAACAATGCTGATGCTACAGAAGTATTTTCTTCTACTGATGGCAAGGCGCATTTAAACCTCATCACCTGTTCAGGTTCTTGGAACATCACAACAAAAAACCGCCCCAGTAGACTCGTAGTCTTCACTGATAAGGCGGTTTAGTGTAGATTAGACTCGTTTTTTTTGTTGAACTCTAGCTATCGCTGATGAAACCCTCTTCACGTTAGCTTTGCCTTTGGCTACAAGGGCCTTACCTTGGTTAATAAGCTTGGGATTCTTCTTTAATTCTTTTTTCACTTCCTTTACCACTTTCTTCTCCACCTTTTTTATTACTCGCATAGCTCTCTTTTGATTCTTCTTACCATTTGGTCCGAGTAGGGCATAAGCTCCTGCTCCGACAGCGGCGACACCTGCACCAATGGCCATCATTTTGCCTGCTGACATTTTTTTCTTCATATTTATAATTTAATTAATAATTATTTTGACTTTCGACGCTTTCTTTTGCTTCCAAATAAAAATCTAAACACTGTACTGTCTTGCATCTCTTCTATAAGTTCCTTTGTAGTATCTCCGATTGTCTCTATATCTCTTTCTACCTTTTCCATAATCCTCGAGAGTGTTCGAGTGGTGCGGATTAGATAGTAGAGGAAGACAGCAAGCAAAATCCACAACAAAACAAACCCAACAGATGAAATAAAAAAGAATATTTGTGACTGAAGTAGTGTGTCCATAGATTCAGTATACGTGATTGCAGATATATAGATAGAATCTCAATTCTGCTAAATCTGCTATCATTTGTATAGACGTATTACATCCATAGTTCTTTCACAACGAGGATTAAAATGAGACGACGACCTAAGGTTATCCAAGCGGGGATGGGCGTTGGAGTCTCAAGCTGGCTCCTCGCGAACAAGTGTGCACGCTCTGCAGATGTGCAGGGCACTGTCTCTGGGGTAGCAGCTCAAGACATCGTGGTCCGGACGCTTCAACGAGGGGATCCGGGCGGTGACATGCGTCGAGCCCTTGCTCACTTTCCAGTTCGGCATTATGCGGATTTGATTGTGGACAAGTTCTATGTCGAGGGAGGCATCCCTGAGGACAAGAAGTTCAGAGGTTATCCGGTGTTTACTCTGACTCCATCAGAGGAGCTCCAGAGACTCATGATAATCTCTGGCTTCGTGCTCGTTTGGTTGGCCAAGGAAGGGCACGATGGGGTAATAAGTGTGAACTATCTGGAGAAGATTCAGATGGTGCACATTTACTACATCTTGGGTGCGATGCTCGCCGGTGTAGATGTCATCACCATGGGTGCAGGGATGATAAATCAAATCCCCAAACTCGTGGATAACATCGTGGCTGGCGTTGATCCAAGCTACAAGGTCAAGGTCATCGGTGCCGATGAACCGGCAGTTATTAGCTACAATCCGGAGAAACTTTTTGGACAAAAGCTACCGATCATGAAGCGCCCAGATATACTGGCCATAGTCTCGAGCAATGTGCTCGCCAAGTCGCTCATGAAGAGTTGCCCAGGTGGCATAGACGGCTTCGTCATCGAGTATCCAATTGCTGGTGGGCATAATGCTCCACCTCGCAAGAAGGGTGTCTTTGATGATAAAGGTCAGCCGATTTATGCTGAAGCGATGGGTGAGAAGGATTGGGTGGACCTTGAAGAGTTCAGAGGTTATGGCATCCCGTTCTGGCTTGCTGGTGGTTATGCTTCACCAGAAGGGTTGAAGAAGGCTCTGACCGAAGGAGCATCTGGTATTCAGGTCGGTTCGATGTTCGCTCTGTGCGATGATTCGGGTATGTTGCCCGAGTTGCGCAACGAAGCGCGGATGAAGGGCTTCAAGGGCGAACTCGAAGTGCTGCGTTCAATGCGCTCACCGACAGGGTACCCGTTCATGGTGGCTGAGCTTTCAGGCACCTTGTCTGATACTCTGGTTTATAAAGACAGGGAACGCAACTGCAGTATTTGTGCCTTGCGTGATCCAAAGAAGTTGGAGGACAAAATTGTCTACGTTTGTTCCAGTGAACCAGTGGATGATTTTGAGAAGAAGGGTGGCAAGAGAGAAGAGACTTTTGAAGCACTTTGTTTGTGCAATGCTCTGCTCGCCACCATCGGCTTGGGTAATCGAGGTGAACCACCAGTGGTCACTATGGGTCAGGATACGAGCTTCCTGCCTCACCTCATGAAGGATGAAAACGATTCATACACAGCAGTAGACGCTATCAGGTATCTACTCTCGAGCTCGAGGTAACCCCTCGAGCTTTTTTCTTTACCCGACACGAAGTGTTTAGGATTTATATAAATGTAAAGCCCCGCTCGACCAAATCGGTCGTGCGGGGCGTGTGGTGAAGCTCGAGCTAGTAGTAGCACCGGAGCTGGAGCTTCTTGTTGTTGTCGCGGGAGATGATGATGGAACCCTGCCGCTGGCTTTCGAACTGGCAGTACTCGACGACGGACTCGCCGGTTGAGGCGGTGAACGTCACCGGACCATTCCAGTTGTTGTTGCAGCGACGCGGCTCCGTGGGCGAGGTCGCATGGCAGTCATTCACCGGCAGGTGAATGGGATCCATGTTGACCTTTACTCCAGCCGCCATGTTCACTGCCTTCGGACCAATGTCCAATCGGCCCGATTCAGCGATCATTGACTGCGCGACTATCTGGAACGGATAGTCGGTGGTGTCAGCTTCACCGCATGCCCATAGGACACTGCATGAGAGGCCAACCACCAACCACTTCCCGAACCTACGACTCAAGGTGCTCACATGGCCTCCGTGGCCAAAGGGGACTGCAAGACCATCTGTTCTGTATGTATTATACACCCAACAACACTAAATGTCAAGGTATAAAAAACCATGATTATTAGGCTTATATTTTGTATACTATAACCAACATGTCAGAAAAAGTCCCAGAAATTCGAATAGTCGGTGGAGCCTCAACAGAGAAAAAGGCAGAAGTCCGAGAGTCTCTTGAACAAGCCTTTTCAAATCATCTAGAATCAACTTCTCCTCAAGAATTAGAACAACTAAGAAAACTTGAATATCCAAAATCAGAGACAGAGCTTGCGCTTATAAATTTTGCCAACGAAGAGACTTCGAGGTTAATGCAGGAAGCGGGTGTAGAACCATATGATATTCCAGTAGAAAATTTTCACATTATTCCTCCAGAGTTATACAAAAAAGTAGCTGATAAAAATAGTGCGGCCAGTGCGTTTAATATGCAGCAAGGGATTATTTTTAATGCTGAATACTTTAGGGATAATCCAGTTTATTTTTGTGACAACGCCATACATGAGATTCTGCATCTAAAGGCTCATTTTTCTGTAGAAGTAGAGGAAGAGAATGGTGAAGTCAAAAAAACTCCATACCGCGAGGGTGTTTCAGTCAGAGCGATACAAAAAGATGGTTTTAATGGACGCTATCATATGCACTTCAATGGTTTGCACGAAGCCATAGTCTCTGAGACAGAAAAAAGATTTTTAAGTAAATTGCTTGATGTCCCGGTTTTGGCCAAGGAGAGAGAATGGCTTGAATCTGATGAGGCCAAGGAGTTAAAGAAAAAACTTTCGGATAAAAAAAAGATTCCAGAGGATGATATTGTGTGGATAGGGAATAAGGGGGAGAATGATTGGGAAATAATTACCTAT
>JBAQNS010000007.1:0-21298 GCA_049304015.1 Minisyncoccia bacterium
AGAAAAGCTAATATACAGGAACCCAAAAAATGTTAAAAAACCTTAATTTCACAAAGCGAAAAAGCTAGCCAAATGGCTAGCTTTGGTCTCAAAAAGACCTCCGCTTTGTAAAAAGCGGAGGTTTTCATTTCAGGGAGTACTTTGACAACTTAATTCCACCACGTGTGTCACCACATTCATTCATGAGGATGAATGGGACATTTGTTGCTGCAGAGTAGCAAGTGTTTTTGGGTCTTTAAGCACATGGAGGTGGGCAGGAAAAAAATAAATTGCCCCGCCGTAAGGCCGGGGCAAGCTAAATGGATTGATTTCATTTAGCAGAACAGAGCAGGTGAGTGTTTCGCTGGACGGCGAAACACTTGCACTCCTTCGTATTAACTTTTTAGTTAGTCGAAGTAAAAGTTAACCCCGCCCAATGGCGGGGTAAAGTGGTTTTTAAATTTCCTAATAGGAAATTTAAGGGCGTATGGTGGATGCCTTGACTCCAAAAGGTGATGAAGGACGCAGCATGGCGGCGATACGCTTCGGGGAGGTGCCTAGCAACCTTTGATCCGGAGATGTCCGAATGGGGAAACCCGCTTGCATTTGCAGGCACTGCATCAATTAGATGCAGAATATACCCAGTGAAGTAAAACATTTCAGTAACTGGAGGAAAATAAAACAATAGTAATTTTCTTAGTAGCGGCGAGCGAAAAGGAAGAAGCCCAAACCTGATTTCACTCTTTGCTTATGAGCAATCGTAAGTGAGGAGTGATGTCGGGGGTTGTAAGGCAGAAACGGCACTAATTTATTAGTGCGGAGAGTTAAAAAACGTCAGGTTAGGAGAAGCTTTTGGAAAGTAGCACCCTAGAGGGTAATAGTCCCGTATCCGAAAATTTGACGACTCTTTTGTTTCTGTTCTTGAGTACCTCGAGACACGAATAGCTCGGGGGAATCTGCCGGAACTAACCGGTAAGGCTAAATACTTTTGGAGATCGATAGTGAACTAGTACCGTGAGGGAAAGGTGAAAAGCAGCCCGGTGAGGGCGGTGAAATAGATCTGAAACCATATGTTTACAAGGAGTCGATGAGGGTATTTATATCCTCTACGGCGTGCCTATTGAAGAATGAGCCAACGAGTTTATGTATACTGCGCGGCTAAGTCCCGATAAAGGATGGAGCCATAGGGAAACCGAGTGTGAATAGCGCGTTTGTAGTATGCATAAGACCCGAAGCCAGAGCGAGCTTGTCATGAGCAGGTTGAAGTTTGTCGAAAGATAGATGGAGGACCGAACCGGTGGCCCGTGCAATAGCCTCGGATGACTTGTGATAAGAAGTGAAAAGCTAATCGAGCCTGGTAATAGCTGGTTCTCTCCGAAATAGCTTTTGGGCTAGCGTCGTGTGTTCCCCTCGGGGGTAGAGCACTGGAAGGTCTGGACAGGGAGAAATCTCGCTAGACCTATCAAACTCCGAATACCGAGGATTAAAAACACGGCAGTTAGACTGCGGGGGCTAAGCTCCGTCGGTCAAAAAGGAAACAGCCTAGATCTCAATTTAAGGTCCCTAAATTTACACTAAGTGCACTTAAGGAGGTGATATTTCTCAGACACTGAGGAGGTTGGCTTAGAAGCAGCCATCCTTTAAAGAAAGCGTAACAGCTCACTCAGTAAGAGATATCGCACCGCAGATTCATGGGGCTAAGTGTAGTACCGAAACTGAGGATTTAATTCTGCTTCGGCAGAATTGAGTGGTAGGAGAGTATTCGCATCTGCTGTGAAGGCAAAGGGGTGACCCATGCTGGAGCGTTGCGAAGTAAGAATGTTGGCACAAGTAACCACAATGCGGGTGAGAAACCCGCACGTCGAAAGATCAAGGTTTCCTTGGCAATGATTGTCAGCCAAGGGTTAGTCGGGCCTAAGGAAATGGTGAGAACCGCATCCGATGGACACAGGGTTAATATTCCCTGACTAATACAGCAAGTGATGGAAGGACGGGGATAAGTATGTATCGCGCATTATCGGATTTGACGTCCGTGACTTAAGGAAGGTACTGAGGAAAATCCCAGGCCTTGGGTTAAATCCCTATTCCAAATGTAGCGGAAATGTTCGGCTTCGGCCGGGCAAATGATACAAAGCTATCCTCCAAGAAAATTTTCTAAACTTATTGTTGTATTATCCGTACCGCAAACCGACACAGGTGATCAGGTCGAGTAGACCAAGACGAACGAGTGAGACGTCCCCAAGGAACTCGGCAAAAAAGCAGCCGTAACTTCGGAATAAGGCTTGCCCTGACTCGCAAGAGTTTGGGGCCGCAGCTAAAGTATTTCTGGCAACTGTTTATCAAAAACACAGCTCCCTGCGAACTCGCAAGAGGATGTATAGGGGGTGACACCTGACCAATGCCAGAAGGTCAAACAACGGCGGTGATTATCGCAAGATATGAGCTGACTGTTGTAAGCCCTGGTGAATGTCGGCCGTAACTATAACGGTCCTAAGGTTGTGCGAACGAAGCAATTCGCGCGCACAAGGACTGGGACTGTTATAGAAAAAGATAAATAGTTTAAGAACATAATCATTACACATCTAGCTACCTATCAAGCCGTAATGCTTGAATAGTCCACTATGATTAACGAGAGACCAACGTCATGTACCCGAACTCTTCGGAGAGGGTTAAGATAGAGTCCAACTGAGAGGAATAGTTGAGCGAAATTCCTTGTCTGGTAAGTTCAGACGCGCACGAATGGTGTAATGACTGGAAAACTGTCTCGGGGACCTGCTCGGTGAAAATACAATACCGGTGAAGATGCCGGTTAACTGCAGATAGACGAAAAGACCCCAGGAGCTTTACTGCAACTTGATATTGGGAATACGATTTACATGCGTAGTATAGTGGTGAGGATTTGAAGCTTACCTTTCGGGGTAGGTGGATCCGACAGTGAAATAGCCATCTTGTGAATTGTATTTTCTAACCTCGACGGCAAAAACGTCGAGAGACAGTATCTGGCGGGCAGTTTTAGTGGGGCGCTATCCTCCTAAAAAGTAACGGAGGAGTCTATTAAGGTACTCTAGGCGCGAATGGAAACCGTGCCGATAGTGTAATGGCATAAGAGTGCTTGACTGTGAGTCGTACATGACAAGCAGATGCGAAAGCAGAGCATAGTGAACCGACGATTCGCGTTAGATGCGGTCGGAGATTATCGGATAAAAGCTACCCTGGGGATAACAGGCTGGTTGTGCCTAAGCGTCCATAGCGACGGCACAGTTCGGCACCTCGATGTCGGCTCAACTTATCCTGGAGGTGGAGAAGCTTCCAAGGGTATGGCTGTTCGCCATTTAAAAAGTTACGCGAGCTGGGTTCAGACCGTCGTGAGACAGGTTGGTCTCCTATCTACTGCAGTCGTTCGATTCTTGAGGGGATTTGCTCCTAGTACGAGAGGACCGGAGTGAACTGACCTATGGTGTGCCAGCTGTCCTGCCAAGGGCACCGCTGGGTAGCTAAGTCGGGTTAGGATAAATTCTGAAAGCATCTAAGAATGAAGCCAGCCCCAAGATGAGGAATCGTTGAGAGCCCTAATAGATGATTAGGTTGATAGGCCTTAGGTGTAAGCACAGTAATGTGTTGAGCCGAGAGGTACTAATTGCTCGATTCTTATTAGGAAATTTAGAAATCACCCTTGGCCGTAGCGATACGGGCGAGGCAAACAAACGAGAACTCTGTTCTGCTAAATGAGATTAATCATTTAGATAATTTATTTTTTGATGGAATGTTTTGAGTTGGTAAGCACCTGTAGCTCAACTGGCAGAGCACCGCGGCAACAACGCGGAGGTTTCAGGTTCGACTCCTGTCAGGTGCATGCTGTACGAGCGGAGTGAGTAACGGGGAGGCGTAGCGCAAGAGGTATGTGTTCTGTTCGGCCGGCCGAATGGATGAAGTCGCATACGCGAGAGCACCGGTTTGATAGACCGGGGGTTGGGGGTTCAAATCCCTCCGCTCTTCCCACACTCATTTAACCAACATTGCTCTTTCGGGCAAACTCACCTCGGTTGGGGATGATGTTTGTCCCTAACTCAGAGCATTCCATTTATTTGAATCAAAAAGACTCCTGAAAATTATAATTTGAAGATTGTGTTCTGGTGACTCGTCGCAAGGGTCACACCCGTTCTCATTCCGAACACGGCAGTTAAGCCTTGTTGAGCCGATGATACTCCTATGGGGGAAAGTAGGTAGTCGCCGGAACACAGCATTTAAATAATTTTCAGGAGTCTTTTTGTTAGCCGCAAGGTCAGTCACGAATAATTTCTTGCTAGAAATTTTCGCGACCCCGCCTCGCACCGTCGTGCTCCGGCCTTGCGAAGCTCCAAGTTTTCGCTTCTCACCCGTTATCATTCCTCACACGGCAGATACTCCTATGGGGTGAGGCGCGACGTTAGGCAGCGCCGCAAGACCTTGAGCATCGTAGATGTGAAAGGTGTACAGCCCCTGTAAGGGGAAGTGGTAGTCGCCGGAACTAAGCGTTTGAAAATTTGAATATAAAAATCCACTAAACAGTGGGTTTTTGCTATACTAGGGATATGAATAAATGGTCTATACGACGTAGGAGAATTGCTCTCTCTATAGTGCTTGGTTTTTTGATATTGATAATTGGTGTGCCTATGTATTTTTTCCTTAGAGTGACTCCAACTTGTTTTGATAACAAACAAAATGGTGATGAAGTAGGAGTAGATTGTGGAGGTTCATGCAAACTGCTTTGCTCTGCACAGTCTTTGGATATTCAAACAAAAGGAGATGCACGAGTGTTGAGGGTGGCCACCAGCACTTATGAAGTAGTAGTTAATGTAGAGAATCCAAACCCAAGTGCCAGTATCCTAAAGGCTGGTTATACTTTTAAAATCTATAGCGCTTCGAGTACTGGACCAATAAAAATAATAAAAAATTATACCTTTATCCCAAAGGCGTCAACGTTTGCTGTGTTCGAAGGACCATTTACTCTACTAGATTTAGTGCCTGCACGAGCGGTCTTTGAATGGGACAAAAGTACTTTAGTATGGGAGAAAGATGCTTCAGTAATTAGAGATGTGAAGGCCGAAGATAGTGTCCTGTCGAATATTGATAAGGCTCCCAGACTTGATTCAATGGTTAAAAACTTTTCCTTGGATCGAGTGACCAATATTGAATTGGTGGCTATAGTACTTGATGAAAATGACAATATCATTGGAGCTTCCAAAACCTTTGTGGACACACTATTACCCAACGAATCTGCTCCTATTGTTTTTAATTGGGCGAGCCCATTTATGAGCTCATCGACTAGACCATTTATCTTTACAAGGATTTTGCCTGATGCTAGTTATATAAGATAGTTTTGTTTATGCAGATTAGATCATTTTTTGAAGCAATCAATAAACTAAGGGTTGATTGGTATTTATTTGTTCCTGCGTTTGTCATATCCCTCGCAGGTCTTGTGACCATGAATTCATTTTCTGGTGATCAGCATTTTTTTGTCAGACAATCAGTTTGGATACTTTTATCTGTGATTGTGTTTTTTGTAGCGAGTACTATAGATTGGAGATTTATAAGACAGACTAAAGTACTTGTCTCATTATTTGTCTTTACTACTATCATTTTGCTTTTATTATTTGGCCTGGGGCATATAGCCAAGGGAGCTCAAAGTTGGTTTTCTTTTGGTGCTTTTTCCTTTCAACCCTCTGATTTAGCCAAGGTGGTGACAATATTAATTTTGGCTAAATATTTCTCCAGAAGACACATAGAGATAGCGAACATAAAACATATCTTTGTTTCTGGTATTTATGCTTTCATTATTTTTCTTTTAGTTTTACTTCAACCTGACTTCGGAGGAGCAGTCATAATCTTTCTTGTTTGGTTTGGGATGCTTTTGGTCTCAGGTATTTCTAAGAGGCACTTTTTTGCTGTCATTCTAGTAGGAGGAACATCAGTATTACTTATGTGGTTTTTTGTTTTTGCTCCTTATCAAAAGGCACGTATCTCAAACTTCCTTCATCCTTTAGCTGACATACATGGGAGTGGCTACAATGCTTATCAATCAACTATTGCGGTTGGTTCAGGGGAGATTCTGGGTAAAGGGATTGGTCAAGGCAGTCAATCCAAACTTCGTTTCCTTCCGGAATTTCAAACAGATTTTATTTTTGCCTCCTTTGCAGAAGAGTGGGGGTTAATAGGGACAGTTATTTTCTTACTTCTTTGCGCTTCTTTGCTCTATAGGATTATTACTAATTCAGAGCACGCGCCTTCGAATTTTGAAGCCCTATTTGGGTTGGGGGTTTGTATATTATTTTTTATCCATATTCTTATTCATGCTGGGATGAATATGGGGGTGATGCCAGTGACGGGGATTACCTTTCCATTTATGAGTTATGGGGGGTCACATTTAATGATTGAGTGGTTAGTGTTGGGGATGCTTTCAAGTATGAAAACTTACTCGAACGGTCCACGAGAATAATGAGCAACATCGGATGTTGCTCAGGAATAAGCCTTATTTAGAGCCATTATTTGTATAATACGAAAGTTGATTCGAGCATTTTAAAGATTGAAAATTTTGTGGAGATAGTTTGTTTCAAATTAGTTCCTAGTGTCTCATGGAGATTTTTGTCATTAAACAATTTGTTCAAGGCTTCAGTTATTTGTTTTGGATTTTCTTTATCTACTAATAATCCATTTTTATTATTTTCAATAACTTCAGAGACACCGCCAACATTTGTAGCAGTCACTGGTAGACCAGCAAATCCCGCTTCGAGTAGGGCGTAGGGCATTGCTTCAGAGCGACTAGGCAAGACAAAAATATCAAAAGTACTGAGTTGTGACCTAGCATTGTTTACAAACCCGTTGAAAACTACTGAGTCATTTATTTTTAAATCAGAAACCAATTTTTCTAAACTTTTTCTTTCTTCTCCTTCACCAATAATGACGAGTTTGGCTTGTTTGTTTTGAATAAATTCCTTCCATGCATTTAGGAGCACATCTAATCCTTTAATTTTGTGTAATTCAGCAATTGTGCCAACTATGAATGAAGTATCAGTTCTTGAAATAAGCTCAAAATTCTCTATGCCATTATAAATAACTACTAATTTATTTTTTATAAAAGGTTCCCAGGCAATAGCTTCCTTCGTTTTCTCTGAGACACAAATAGTTTTATGGGAAAGTAAAACAGTATACCAAACCAAATCTCTAATTATTATTTTGCTTAGCCAGCTTCTCTTTTCATTAAATGCCCAACCATGCCCAGTGAAAATTATTTTTCTAACTCTAGCAATCCTCGCAGCAAAGTTACCTATACCTCCCATCTTTGAACTATTAGTATGGAAAACATCTGGTCTTTCTTCTCTTAAAGTTTTGAGGATAAACATAAAAGATTTGAAATCCTTTATGAAAGATATATCCCGATCAAGTTCTGGAAGGGGAATCACTCGAATATTTTGTTCTTTTAGTTTTTTTACAAGCATTCCTTCGCCACCACAAAGCACAGCCACTTCGTGTCCAAAATTCTTGGCTCCGAGGGCTAAGTCAAACACATATCTCTGAGCTCCGCCGAAATTTGACTTGGTGATGCCATAAATTATCTTCATATAGCCATTATATGGATTTTGGGGTATAATGCACGAAATATGAACTCACTCGCACGCAAGGAGCCTCTTATCCTGCTTTTCGGTGACCTCTTCTTTTTCCTGGTGTCTTTATGGCTTTCTTTGGCTATTAGGAATTTCAATATTCCTTCTCAAGAGCTTTTTCTTATTCACCTTCAGCCTTTTGGAGTCTTGTTTTTTGTCTCTATCATAGTTTTCTATATCGCCGGTTTGTATGAGAAAAGAACCATCATTCTCCGTTCAAAGCTTCCTGGTGTGCTTTTCAATACTCAGATAGTAAACTCATTCATCGCAGTTCTCTTCTTCTATTTTATTTCTTATTTTGGCATTACTCCAAAGACTATATTGTTCATATACCTTATTGTTTCATTTGTAGCCATTTGGTTCTGGAGAGCTTATATATATTTCCTAATCAGCACCAAAACTCCAAACAATGCTCTTATCATCGGTAGCGGTGAAGAAATGAAAGAACTCTATGAGCAAGTGAACAATCATTCTTTTTATAATCTGCATTTTATTTCTTCTATAGATATAGATAAAAATGAAGGAGATTCTTTTATAAGTGAAGTGACTTCAAGGATGTATAGCGAGAATGTTTCTTTAGTAGCTTTGGATCTTTCTAATCCAAAGGTAGAACCAGTACTGCCTCATCTCTATAACTTTATTTTCTCCAAGATTAGCTTCGTAGATATGCACAAAATTTATGAAGACGTATTTGATCGTGTGCCACTCTCTCTTCTTAAATACAGTTGGTTCCTTGAAAACATTTCTACTTCTCCTAGGTATGCTTATGATGCACTAAAGAGATTCATGGATATAAGTATTGCCCTAGTTTTGTTTATAGTGACCCTACCTTTTGATGTCCTCGCAGCAGTAGCTATAAAACTCGAAGATGGAGGAGACGTATTTATTCATCAAGATAGAGTAGGGAAGAATAACAAGCTAGTGAGAATAGTGAAGTTTAGAACAATGACTTCGAACGACCACGGACAATACGGAGAGGGAGGTACAACAAATTTGAAGATAACTAAAATTGGAGACTTTCTAAGGAGAACGAGAATTGACGAACTACCTCAGCTCTGGAATGTTATCACTGGCAACCTTTCTTTGGTTGGTCCTCGTCCAGAATTACCTAGTTTAACCAAGGTTTATGAGAAGGAAATCCCTTACTATAATGTTCGCCACATCATTAAACCAGGACTTTCTGGTTGGGCTCAAATCTATCAAGAGAATCATCCTCACCACGGAGAAGCAGTTGTTGAGACCAAAGAGAAACTTTCTTATGATCTCTACTATATAAAGAATCGTTCAATGATTTTAGATTTGAAAATAGCAATCCGTACTCTCAGAACTCTTTTGTCTAGAGTAGGGAAATAAATAAAATTTATGGCCAAAATAGTAGTCACAGGTGGAGCGGGGTTTATAGGGACACATCTAGTAAATAGTTTGAGGGAACTTGGACATGATGTAGAAATAGTTGATATCAAGCTTGATCCTAAACAAGATGTGAGGAATTTGTATTCTTTGAAACAATTATTTATTGGTGCAGAGTATGTGTTCCATATGGCTGCACTCGTGAGTGTGCCTTATTCTATAGAGCATCCAGAGGAGACAAATGAGACGAACTTATCTGGGACGCTCAATGTTTTAATTGCTTCTAAGGAAGCAGGAGTGAAGAGAGTCATCTTTTCCTCCACGTGTGCTATCTATGGCAATCCAGAAAAGTTTCCGATTAATGAAGAAACCCCACCAGCTCCCATGAGTCCGTACTCGATGCAGAAATTAGCCAGCGAAGAATATTTAAAACTATTTAGTAGAATTTATAATCTTGAGACAGTTTCTCTTAGGTATTTCAATGTCTACGGTCATGGTCAAAGTTCACATGGGGCTTATGCATCTGTTATCCCTAAATTTATAGAATTAAGGAAATTAGACAGAGCATTATCAATAGTTGGAGACGGAGAACAAACCAGAGACTTTGTTCATGTTTCTGATGTGGTCAGAGCAAATATTTCGGCCATGGAGAGTGATAGGGTGGGTAAGGGGGAAGTTATAAATATTGGTTATGGTAAGGAAAGCTCAGTTAACCTAATCGCAGGATATGTTGGAGGGAAAATAGAACACGTTCCTGCACGTATTGAGCCCAGTCGCTCGCTCGGCGATGTCTCTAAGGCGAAATTATTGCTCGACTGGGAGCCAAAAATGAGCCTCGAAGAAGGGATAAAAAAGCTTTTGTAGAACTACACTTTTCTTGCTCAAAAGTATAAACTCTGTATAATTCGCACATAATGAAAGCCAAAAAACACCTGATTTCTTCTATTACCCTTATTATCATTTTCGTGCTTTTGGGGAACTTTTTAATGAATCAACAGAAACCCGGAGCTAAACATCCGTTCAAATTTGGATTAGACCTAGTTGGAGGAACAGAGCTTGTTTATAAGGCTGATACATCCAAAGTTACCTCAGACATAGGTGGGGCTATGGATTCTCTAAAGGGAGTAATTGAGAGGAGAGTAAACATCTTTGGTGTATCAGAACCTATTATTCAAGTAGAAAGTGCTGGTCTTATTTCTGGAAACAAAGAAGAACGATTGATTGTAGAACTTCCAGGTATTTCTGATTTAAATGAAGCTATTAAAATGATTGGTCAAACACCAATTCTTGAATTTAGATTGGCCAAGCCAAATTTTGACGCAATTCTTAGTGCGAACCCACAGGCATTACCTGATGAATATTCTGTGGTTACTGGATTAACCGGAAAGGATTTATCTCGTGCGATGGTTGAATTTAATCAAAACACACAAGCTCCCCAAGTTGGCCTTACATTTAATTCTGAAGGAGCAGATTTGTTTGCTAAAATTACTAAGGAGCATAAGGGGGAAATATTAGCGATTATTTTGGATAATCAACTTAAATCTGCTCCTAGAATTCAAGATGAGATTATTGGCGGCAAGGCTCAAATTACCGGGACGTTTACCCCAAAAGAAGTGAAGGATTTAGTCCAATATCTTAACTATGGAGCACTGCCTGTGCCTATAAGTCATTATAAGTCCCAAACTATTGATGCTTCACTTGGCTCTTCGGCTTTAAATGCTGGAGTTAGAGCTGGAGAAATTGGTTTCTTGGCCCTCGTCATTTTCCTCATCCTCTGGTACAGACTCCCAGGATTACTCGCGTCTATAGCCCTCGTCTCATACATCATTCTTTCTCTTGTAGCTTTCACTCTTATCCCGGTCACTCTCACTGCTGCAGGCCTCGCAGGATTTATACTCTCGATTGGTATGGCCGTGGATGCGAACGTGCTCATCTTTGAACGCACCAAAGAAGAACTTAAGAGAGGGCGTCAAATTTATGATGCTCTACACGAAGGATTCTCACGAGCTTGGCTCTCTATCCGCGATTCAAACATCTCTTCAATTATCACTGCAGTAGTTTTGTTCTGGTTAGGGACCAGTGCGGTGAAGGGCTTTGCTTTGACCCTCGGACTTGGAGTTCTCATCTCCATGTTCACGGCCATCACCGTATCCAGGACTTTCCTCTTCGCCATCGCTCCAAAGAAGGATGGTCAAGAATCTGCCTTCAAGAAATTTTTATTCAGTAATGGTTTTCATATAAAATAATATGTTCGTCGTCAAATACAGAAAAATATTCTTTGCTCTCTCAATTGCACTCATTGTTGTTTCTGCTTATGGATTCTTCACTTATGGTTTGAAATATTCTATTGATTTCAAAGGAGGAACAATCACAGAACTCGCATACGATAAAACTCTTCCAGCACAATCTGTTTTAGAAGATGGTATTAAGACTATGGACATCGGCACCTTCTCAGTTCGAGGCACAATTAGAGAAGATGGAGGTAGAGGTTATATCATCAGAACCAGAGAACTTAATGAAGCAGAACGAGCTGATTTAATATTAAAGACTACTGCAGAGGGTGGGGTGGCTCCAAAAGTTGTTCGCTCAAACACCATTGGTCCAGTGGCTGGGGAGGAGCTCAAGGCCAAAGCGGTGAAAGCTATTGCTGTGGTGGTTCTTATGATTGTGCTTTTCATCACTTTCGCCTTTAGACGAGTTTCTAAACCAGTTTCTTCTTGGAAATATGGGTTAGCTACAGTTATCGCCCTCGCCCACGATGTCATCATTCCTACAGGCATCTTTGCTTTCCTCGGACATCTACAAGGTATGGAAGTTGACCTTTTGTTCGTCACTGGTCTCCTAGCAATCCTCGGTTATTCAGTTCACGACACCATTGTGGTTTTTGACCGAGTCAGAGAGAATTTGAAAATCAATCGTGATACAAGCAAGAAAGAAGATTTCGAAGAAACAGTGGGCAAGTCAGTCGCTCAGACATTCGGTCGTTCAATCAACACCTCGCTCACTATCTTTATCACCCTTATGGCTCTGCATCTATACGGTGGGGAATCAACTCGAGAATTCTCACTTCTTCTTATTATCGGAGTTATTGTTGGTACTTACTCTTCAATCTTCGTAGCCAGCCCACTGTTAGTTACATTTCAGAAATGGCAGAAAAAGTCAGATAAGTAAACCAAAAGCTTGCCCCGTAGGAAGCTCTGCTTTCCTTCGGGGTGGCAGAAGAATAAATAAGATATAATTAATATATGAAAACATTTTCAATTGACGAGGCCATAAAGCATGGCTGGGCATTGTTCAAAGTGAATAAAAAGTTACTTATTATCACCACGATTTTATTTTTGATTTTATCAAACTTGAATAACCAAGGTGGTAGGGGCTATTACCAACACGGTTCATTAGTTGTTTGGCTAGTACTTTTTGCAGTAGGTATCTTGATCAAAATTGGTTGGTATAAAATTCTTCTTAAAGTTGAAGATGGGGTAGCAACATCTCCGAAGGAATTGTTTACACATATAGATTCGTTTCTAAAATACTTGGCTGTCTATATTCTCTACGTTTTATCTATGATTATTGGTTTTGTATTATTAATTATCCCTGGATTCTATATGGCTCTAAAGTATGGATTCGCGCCAATAATTATTCTTGATAAAAAAGATATCTCTATAGGTGATGCTTTTAGGAAAAGCGCTGAGATAACTGATGGAGTTAAATGGAAATTATTATGGGCCTTTATTGTTTTAGGTTTTCTTAATTTTGTTGGACTCCTCGTTCTTGTTGTTGGTCTTTTGGTTTCTATCCCAGTCTCAATGCTTGCTTATGTTCATATCTATAGAATTCTTTCTAAAGTAGAAACTGCTTAATAAAAAAACACCGCGATGGTTTGCGGTGGGGTGAGGGGGCGCGGATGTGTCCACAGAACGTGAACGCTTTGTTTTCCCAGGTGTGCGCGTGGATGGAGGCCGTCACAACCTTTTTAGCACTTCCGGGCTAGTTTTAAGAAAACAGTGCATAGGAGCCTGTCCGGCCTACCTGCTCCGACACTCATCCGCTCTTGTGCTTGGTCTCTACTAATTTTATACCCATTTAGCCTCAAAGCAACAGGGTTTGTTTGACCTTAAATTAAGCTTGACGCCTCTTGAAATATGCGTATACTTACCCCTACGCACAAGGAAGTCTTGTGCATGTTCTTTCAAAATCTTTTTATATGAGAACAGTGCAAAAACTGTTCTATTTCTTAAAAAATGAAACCACTCACATCTTCCTAATAGCAACAAGGAATGTGGGTATGAGTAGGATGAAACTTTATCGGACACACTTGAAAATGATTTATCGTTTTCTCTTTTGTTCCGTTCAAAAATTGTTTACCTCGCCTTTGGCGGGGCGGAATAATTTATAATTAGAGTTTGATCCTAGCTCAGGATGAACGCTGGCGGCGTGGATAAGGCATGCAAGTCAAACGGACACTTTCGCAAGATTGTGTTAGTGGCAGACGAGGTAGTAACACGTAGGAACCTCCCCCCGAGTCAGGAATAACGAGTCGAAAGATTCGCTAATACCTGATAGTCTCTTAGGAGTAAAGTCGTAAGACGCTTGGGAAAGGGCCTGCGGGCTATCAGCTAGTTGGTAGGGTAATGGCCTACCAAGGCGATGACGGCTAGGGGAGCTGAGAGGCTGACCCCCACCGATGGGACTGAGACACGGCCCATACACCTACGGGTGGCTGCAGTCGAGAATCTTCCGCAATGGACGAAAGTCTGACGGAGCGACGCCGCGTGAAGGATGAAGTCCCTCTGGGACGTAAACTTCTTTTGTCGAGGAGAAAGTTATTGATAGTACTCGAAGAATAAGGGGTTGCTAAACTCGTGCCAGCAGCAGCGGTAATACGAGTGCCCCAAGCGTTATCCGGAATCATTGGGCGTAAAGGGTGTGTAGGTGGTCTGATTAGTCTCCTGTCAAATTCTTCGGCTTAACCGGGGGTCCGCAGGGGAAACGGTCAGACTCGAGGATGCGAGGGGTGAATGGAACTCATGGAGTAGGGGTGAAATCCGTTGATATCATGGGGAACACCAAAAGCGAAGGCAATTCACTGGCGCATTCCTGACACTGAAACACGAAAGCGTGGGTAGCGAACGGGATTAGATACCCCGGTAGTCCACGCCCTAAACGTTGTTCATTAGCTTTGGGGGGAATCGACCCCCTCCGAGGCGTAGCTAACGCGTTAAATGAACCGCCTGGGTAGTACGGCCGCAAGGCTAAAACTCAAAGGAATAGACGGGGACTTGCACAAGTAGTGGATTATGCGGTTTAATTCGATGACAAACGAAGAACCTTACCAAGGTTAGAAATCTACGTGAAGGTTTTTGGAAACAGATTCCGTCCGCAAGGACTAGTAGACAGGTGATGCATGGCCGTCGTCAGTTCGTGATTTGAATTGTTCCCTTAAGTGGGGTAACGAACGCAACCCTCGTTGCCAGTTATAAGTGTCTGGCGAGACTGCCCCCGTTTGTGTGCATGAAATTTATTTCGTGTGCAGAAACGGGGGAGGAAGGCGAGGATGACGCCAGGTCAGCATGTCCCTCTGATACCTTGGGCCACACGCATAATACAATCGCATCTACAACGGGTCGCGACGCCGTAAGGCTGAGCTAATCCTAAGAAAAGGTGCGCCAGTTCGGATTGGGGGCTGCAACTCGCCCCCATGAAGCCGGAATTACTAGTAATCGCAGGTCAGCTATACTGCGGTGAATACGTTCTCAAGTCTTGTACTCACCGCCCGTCAACTCAAGGGAGATGGGAGTACCCGAAGTCCGCATTTATGCGGCCTACGGTAAGCTCATCGACAGGGAGTAAGTCGTAACAAGGCACGGGTAGCGGAAGCTGCTCGTGGAGTAATTCAATTTGAAACACTCTCGCTCTGCGAGATGATCGAGTCGATATTATGTGCCACAATTGAGCACGTAATGGATTTGCAAGAGTTCCAAGAAACTTGATGACTTATGGAAAGACATATGCCCCTGCTTCGGCAGAATAAGGAACGGGACAAAATAGAGAACGATAAACAAAACCGCCTTAGGGCGGTTTTGTGTTGACTAAAAATTGGAGAGAGAGTAGGTTGAAGACAGAGCTGAACAAAATCTTCATGGAGGCATGATGCAAACGCTTGGTGAAGAGTGGGACCCGAACGAACATCAAGGACGTTCCCAAGAGCAAGTCGAAGGGGACATGACCGTGGCGGGTTGGGTGGGCATGCTGTTCATTCTCATGGTGGTGGCAATCATCGCCAGCGCAATCGGACAGAAGCTTTTCCTCTGGCTCGTGCCCTTTTTGCAGAAGTTGTAGTCCGAGCTTGGCGGCTCGGATTTTTCTTGTTTAAACAGGCTATTTTTGCTATATTCTAGTCCAACGCGCGCATAGCTTGCCCCGCTCGTAATGGGCGGGGCGAAGTTGGTGGGGCGGGTATTGAGAAATCGTATGAAAATGGTGAATAGAGTGCGCGCATAGCTCAGTTGGTAGAGCAATCGACTGATACTCGGTAGGTCCCAGGTTCGAACCCTGGTGCGCGCACTCTGAACATCATTCATATTTATGAGTTGCTATGTTTATCTTATTCAAAGCATTTTAGATAAAAGTTTTTATGTTGGTATTTCGGAAGATCCAAAACGGCGTTTAATTGAACATAATAATGGTAAATTAAAATCAACATCCAAAAAGAAGCCCTATTCTCTTGTTTATTCAAAAGAGTATAATGACTACACTTCTGCTAGGAAACATGAGATTTGGCTCAAAAAGAAGAATCGAGAATACAAATTAGGATTATGCAGAGCAATCGACTGACTCGCCCCGCCCATACGGGCGGGGTAAAGGTAGGTCCCAGTGCGCTCCACTATTTATGAATTTTTTCCCACATTTACATAGTTTCTTTGGGTATATCGGATATTTGAAAAACCTTTCTTATCCTGAATTGTATTTGATTATCATTTCGAGTGGACACTTCATACCCATCCCAGAACCAGTCACCCTCATCATTTTGGGTTATCTGGCTGGAGTAGGGAGGAGTAGTTTTTTTGGTCTATTCATTGTTGGAGTTCTGGCAGTCATGACTTTTGATTTGATAGTTTATTTTATTGGTCTTGGAGGTTCTAGATTGGCGATGTATTTAGAATCAAAAGTGAAGTCTCATATCTTGGAGAGATACAGAGATGCTTCTGATTTTGACCTTGGGCTGCTTTTCACCATCTCTCACTTTGTCCCCGGTTGGAGGATGGCCAATCCAATCATTGCAGGTATCACAGATATAAAGTTTAAAAAGTTTTTTATTTTAACTTTAATATCATCCGTTTTGTATACCCCAGTATATTTATTGGTTGGGTATTTCTTCCGTTCAAAAGTTCTTTTATTAGTGGGTATTTTACAACGAGCACATCAGATGACTGTGCCTATTATTTTGCTACTCATGATTTTGGCTGTAATAGTTTATGTGTCTTTAGAAAAAACTAAAAAAATGTATAATACAGAACATGCCAAAGAATAAAATTATCCTTACATTAGGGTTTCTCATAGCTCTTTTCCCATTACTTGGGTTTCCTTATGCGTGGGAAATGTTTTTTCAAGTTGTCTTTGGGCTTTCTATAGTGGCTCTTTCGGTCCTCATTTCTGTTGACCGTAGATTGTCTATGAAAGCTCGAGTTCAAAAGAGACAAGCGAGGAAAAATGCTTTGAACCAAAATAACTTTGAAACTCAAAATAACGAATCAAGTCCAGTAGAAAATTCTTCATTTGACCAAATCTAATTTATTAAAATTTAAGAAAGGAATAGTTGTCGGCGGGGCCATTTTCTTGGCTCTTATTGTTGTCGGTTTCTCTATGGCTTCGAAGGAGACGTATACAGCATTAAGAGATGTGGTGGCCACTTCAACTCCGGTTGTGCCAGTTTTTGTAGCCACACATATAAAGACTCCCGACCCAGTGAAGGGTATATATATGACGGCGTGTGTAGCAGGGACTCCATCTTGGAGAAACTCACTCATGAAGATGATAGAGACAACAGAATTAAATTCAGTAGTGATAGACATCAAGGATTACTCAGGCACCATTTCTATTATTGACCCAAGTATAGATACGGGGCTAACCACAGGTTGTAAGGTTCGAGATATGAGGGATTTTATTGCAGAACTTCATACGAAGAATATTTATACGATTGGTCGAATCACTGTTTTCCAAGATCCTCACTACACCAAACTCCATCCAGAATTGGCGGTGAAGAAAAAAAGTGATGGAGGAGTATGGAAGGACCACAAAGGGCTTTCATTTATAGATGTGGGAGCGAAACCTTATTGGGATTATATTGTGCAGATTGCCACAACCTCTTATGCTCTTGGTTTTGATGAATTAAATTTTGATTATGTTCGCTATCCATCCGATGGAGACATGAAAGATACACATTATACTTGGACTGTAGGTACCTCCACCAAAGCAGATATGCTCGAAAACTTTTTCTCATATTTGCATTACCATCTAAAGGATACTGGAGTGAAAACTTCTGTGGATTTGTTCGGGATGACCACTACAGCTAACGATGATTTAGGTATTGGGCAGGTACTCGAGCGGACTTTCCCTTATTTTGATTTTGTTGACCCGATGGTTTATCCGTCTCACTATCCTCCTACTTGGAATGGTTTCAAGAATCCTGCGGAGCATCCATATGAAGTGATAAAAGTTTCTATGCAAGGAGGTATAGATAAAGCCAACAATGCGAGCTCTACACCGCTGAAACTTCGCCCATGGTTACAAGATTTTGATTTAGGTGCCCCATATAATGCTCCAGAAGTTAAGGCTCAGATAAAAGCGACTTATGATATTGGATTAACATCATGGCTCATGTGGGATGCGGGCAACAAATATTCTCCAGGTGCTTATCTACCAGAATAGTTTATAAAAAAAGCCTCCACTACTTGTGAAGGCTGTCGTACTCGTCCAGTTGGTCTTTCCACTTTCTCAAGACTGCACCGAAGAGTGATTCAGGGACGTACCAGAACTGGCGAGCGCCGAGTCGTGGATATGGTTCTGGTTCAAAGATGAACTCTTTGGTGCCCAGAGCCCTGACCCTTTCGTCACCCTTGCAGAAGCTCTCGAAGAGCTTACCGATTTCTTCCATCGGTTCTACACCGAGGCTCCGTATTGGACGAGGGCGAGATTGTCCACGCCCCTCTTTTACTATGTCCTGGACCAACTCAGGTAGGGTTGAGTAGACCTCGATGAGTGCAGCAAAGAGCATTTCGTCCTTCGATCCGTTCCTTTCGAATCGATATGCGAACTCTAGCGTTTTGCCGTTCGTCGACATACGAACGAGGATTCTGCCGACGACATTACCGTCTTTGGTCAAGTCATAGGCGACCTCGCTTCTTTCACCAAGCTTCACTCCATATCGAGTGCCTACTTCCTGCCTCAGTCCGGGCATGAAATCTGCGTCGGTGAGGTACAGCTTGTCCTGAACTTTCTCGTCAGCCATAGACTGTCCTTGTTTGAGTGTGCGTTTCTAAGGACATCCTAACTATTTATATGCGACTGTCAAATAAATGAGAATTTTATTGTATAATAGAAAAAATGGATCAAGATAAGATCACGTACTTCGGCGAGACCGATTCTCGGAGCAAACGAGCCCTTTTTGGCATCAAGGCCAAGGACAGAACCAAACACGTCTATGTGATAGGTAAGACAGGAATGGGCAAATCAACCATGCTAGAGAATATGGCTATTCAGGATATCCAGAATGGCAACGGCACAGTTTTTATCGACCCACACGGAGGGACTGCAGAAAAATTTCTAGATTATATTCCTGAAGACAGAATTAAAGATGTTTTGTATTTTGCTCCATTCGACTTGGAGTATCCAGTTTCCTTTAATGTGATGGAAGACATAGGTCCAGACAGTCGCCACCTCGTAGCCAATGGCCTCATGAGTGCTTTCAAAAAACTTTTCGGTGAAGAAAGTTTCTCAGACAGAATGCAATACATTCTACAGAACACCATCCTCGCTCTCTTGGAGTATCCAGGTGCGACCATGCTAGGGATAAACAAAATGCTCGTAGATAAGGCTTATAGGGACAAGGTAGTAGCTAATGTGACCGATTCATCAGTTAAAACTTATTGGACCAAAGAGTTTGCTGGTTATACAGAGAGGTTTGCTGCGGAGGCTATCCCCGCCATCCAAAACAAAATTGGACAATTTACCTCGAACCCATTGATTAGAAATATCATCGGTCAACCTAAATCTACTTTTGATATCCGTGAATTCATGGATCAAAAGAAAATTATTATAGTGAACCTCTCCAAGGGTCGTGTGGGGGAAGGCAATGCTAACCTCCTAGGCTCAATGCTCATTACCAAGATTTACCTTGCAGCCATGAGTCGTGCTGACAAGAACAATGCCGAACTAGCCAAGCTCCCAAACTTTTATCTTTATGTGGATGAATTTCAATCCTTTGCGAACGAATCCTTTGCAGATATTTTGTCTGAAGCTCGCAAATATAAACTTAACCTAACCATTGCTCATCAATATATAGAACAAATGGAAGAAGAGGTGAGGGATGCAGTCTTTGGTAACGTAGGTACAATGATTGCCTTTAGAGTTGGTGCTTATGATGCAGAAGTCTTGGAGAAAGAATTCGCTCCAACATTCATCGCCGAAGATTTGGTGAATCTAGGGATGTATCAAGTTTATCTAAAGCTCATGATTGATGGGGTTTCTTCTAAACCATTTTCGGCGACGACCATGGCTCCTATCAAAGCTCCGGATATTACCTTCAAGAAAGAAGTGATAGAGAGTTCCAGAGCTCAATTTGCTCATTCTAGGAGTGAGGTGGAGAAGACTATTGCAGAATGGCAGGGTGAGGCCAAACCAGAAGCTCATGCCTTCTCTGGTCTTAAACACGATGATTATAAAGGTAAAAAAGATGTTCGAAGAGATGAGAGACCCCTAGAACCAAGAAGAGATACTCAATATATTCCAAAAGCTTTTGATCCAAGGGCTATAAAAGAAGAAAAACAAATCAAAAAAGAAGTTGTTTCTTCTCTACCTTCAGATGATTTTAAACCACTGACATCCTTTAATATTCCTAAAGCTCCACAGCCCCTAAGCCGTAGCACGGGCGAGGCACAAAAAGTCTCTCTAGAAAATTTGAAGCCCAAACAACAGAGTAATCAACGACAACCAAGTAAGGAACATATGTCTGATTTAAGGAATGTGTTGGCGGGGATGATTAAAACTGAACCTAAAGTAGTAGACAAAAAACCAGAACCACAAACTCCACATGTTTCTAAGAAACAAGAACCTTCTCCAGAAGAATTGAAAAAGATTTTAGGAGTCGATGAATAAAATGAAGCGCGTATTAATTTTCTCTTTTGCATATGAGCCAGTGATTGGTGGGGCTGAAGTAGCGGTCAAAGAAATCACCAATAGAGTGAATGATGTAGAGTTTGATATGGTGACCAGACGATTTAATACCTCACACAAGGAATTTGAAAGGATAAGCAATGTGAATGTTTATAGGATAGATTCTTCGAAGCTCTTCTTCCCCATAAAGGCGTATTTATTAGGTGAGAAGCTTCATGTACAAAAGTCATATGATGCAGTATGGTCAGTCATGGCTGCCTATGCAGGCTTTGCTGCACTCTTTTTCAAAATACGTTTTCCTGATGTGCGATATATTTTGACTCTCCAAGAAGGTGATCCTATAGGGCACATAAAACGGCGAGCATTTTTTGTCTCTCCACTTTTTAAAAGAATTTTCTTAAAGGCAGATATTATTCAAGTTATCTCAAACTATCTTGGAGATTTTGCAAGGAGTATGGGTTATAAAGGGAGAGTAGAAGTTATCCCAAACGGCGTAGATGTAGAGAAATTTTCAAATGTGCAAAATGAGCAACATCGGATGTTGCTCAAAGATAAAGTTATTCTCGCTACCACTTCTCGTTTGGTTACCAAAAATGCGGTTGGAGATATTATTGAATCTCTGAAATATTTACCAGAAAATGTTGAATTAAATATTATTGGTGTTGGACCAATGGAGAAAGAATTGAAACAAAAAGCTAAAGGTTTACAACTAGAAGCTCGTGTGAAGTTTCTTGGATTTATAAAATATGATGACATCCCAAACTATTTACACGAGGCAGATATTTTTATTAGACCTTCACTATCAGAGGGTATGGGGAATTCATTCATAGAAGCCATGGCTGCAGGTTTGCCAGTGATAGCAACTCCAGTTGGAGGAATTGTAGATTTTCTAAAGGATGGAGAGACAGGACTATTTTGTGAGGTGAAAAATCCAAAGA
>JBAQNS010000008.1:0-5407 GCA_049304015.1 Minisyncoccia bacterium
ACAGAGACTCATATAATTAAAAACTGGGGATTAGAATAAATTTTTTGCTTTCATTCCTTTCTACGAGGGATATAATTTATGCAGGGTTATTTGAGGTATTATCTAGCAAATATATTTCAGGGAGCTCACCGTATTATCAAACTTAGGTTAGATGATCGAAGCACCCACCTTAGTTTTTTACTAGGGTATACTGAAAATAACCCTAAGAAAGATCCCGAGCGCAAGCTCGGAGTTTTTCATATATAATAAACAAATGAAAAAATCACTTTTGTTCGCAAGCTTTATTGTCTTCGCTCTACTTCTCATAGTCCATTTAGTAGGAATAAAATTTTATTTCTATTGGGATTCAAGATGGTATGACAACACTGCACACTTCCTTGGTGGGTTGAGTGTTTCTTTGCTTTCTCTTTGGATATTATTTGTATCTGGTATCTTTGGTAAACATAAACCAACAAAAAAACAAATTCTATTCGCAAGTATTCTCTGTGGAGCTCTTATAGGTATAGGTTGGGAAATATTTGAATACATATATGGCATAGCTGCGCCTATTGGTTCGTATTGGGCTGACACAAGTTATGATTTTATTTCTGATTTGGTTGGTTCATCTGTAGCTTATTTAATCGCCAGTAAGAAAGAATATTATGAACCCCGTTAGAAATAATCAAATAATAATTATTTAATATGAATGAGAACAAAATTTCTAACGGGGTGAATAAACCAACTCTCACTTGTTGGGGCGGGGTTGGAGCAGTAACCGGAGCCAATTTTTTGTTTGAGATGGGCACAAAAAAATGTTTGATTGATTGTGGTCTTCTCCAAGGTTTGCCAAGTGCAGAAAATATTAATGCAGAAAAATTTGATTATGATACTACTTCAATAGATTTTCTTTTTATTACTCATGCGCATATAGATCATATAGGCAAGGTTCCTAAATTAGTTAAGGACGGGTTCAAAGGTATTATTTACTCTACTCCAGAGACAAAGGCTATCGCTGAATTAATGCTTGCTGATATGGCCAAGATAAACACATCAAATGCTCATGAAGCCGGGTTAGAGCCGCTATATGGACACGATCATGTGATTAAGGCTTTAAGTTTATGGCAGGCGATTAATTATCATGAACCAAAGGACTTTGGTGATTTTACTCTTGAATTATTTGATGCGGGTCATATTCTCGGTTCGGCGATGTATAAATTCACGTTTAAAAGTGGTAAAAGCATGCTCTTTACTGGTGATTTAGGTAATTCTCCCTCTCCACTCCTTAGGGATAATGACAAAGTTTCTGGGCTCAGTTATCTACTCATGGATTCGGTTTATGGAGACAGAAACCATGAGGATAAGACAGAAAGAGATAAAAAGTTTAAAGAGATTATTTCTAGGACAGCCAAGGAGGGTAGAACACTACTTATCCCCGTATTTTCTCTTGAACGAACACAAGTTTTGCTTTATGAACTAAATGAATTATTTGAATCAAAACAAGTGCCTCAAATTCCTGTTTTTCTTGATTCACCTCTAGCTATTCATGTGACAGAAATCTATGAACGCATTACTAAGGAGTACAAAAAGACTGTCCAAGATGACATCAAGGGCGGGGATGATATATTTGTTTTCCCTAAACTTCGTTCAATCACAGAGTCACGCGAATCTAGAGAAATAGTAAATATCAAAGGTCCAAAAATAATCATGGCGGGCTCAGGGATGTCTACTGCAGGTCGTATTGTTGGACACGAAGAAACTTATCTCCCAGACACAAATGCGACAGTACTCTTTGTTGGTTATCAAGCTCCAGGGACATTAGGTAGACAAATATCAGAAGGAGCAAAAAATGTAGTTATAAAGGATAGAAATGTAGAAGTGAAAGCTGAAATAGTGCAGATTGATGGGTTTTCTGCGCATGCTGACTCGAATGCTCTTGTAGAATTTGTTTCTAATACCAAAGAGACACTAGAAAATGTTTTTGTCACCATGGGTGAACCAAAGTCATCAATATTTCTAACCCAAAGGTTGAGAGACGAACTAGAGGTGAAAGCTCTCATGCCTGAGAGAGGAAAGAGATACGAGTTAGATTTATAACTTACAGCGATAGATTGCCACTTCGTTCAACTCATCTACAGTATTTGTTCTTTTGAATGATTTGTATTTTGTACAAGTATCTTTGAATATCTTCTCACTAAAATAATTCTCAAATCCAGTGTCATGAATATTTTGCTCCGGATATTCTCCTACTCTGGCAATGAGGTATACCCCATCTTTCACAACCTCTTTTGATATTTTATCTCTATTGTGTGTCCCAGAGGCGAAGTTTTGGGTGTTGGTGTCTATAATGTTTTGTGCAATGTTTTTATTGGCCAAGAGAGCTACCAGTGGAGCAACTTCCTGGACTCCGTAGACAGGGAAGCTATCTGGTGCAGTTTTTAGAGCTTCGACTATTTCTTCTGGATTCACAAAAACTCCTTGATTCTTAATGGTATTTGAGTAAGTGGAAACGGGGAAAATAGAGATAAATATAAAGAAAATTATAAAGGCCAGAGAAAACTCTTGAGCCTTAGAGTCTAAAAAGTCTACTAATTCAACAGTTAAGAGAATAATAAAGGGTATTAATAGATGGAGATATAAGTAATACAAATCTCTGTATACCAGAAAAAAGGTTATTGAGGATAGAAGAGAGAATACCCATATTTTATTCTTAGAGATAAACGCTCCGATTATACCCACAAGGAGAATGAACCACTCGAGGGAGATAAAGAATTCTAAGACACCCCATTTGTTTATCCCTATAGGTCGTCTAAATTGATGAATGATTAAATCATAAAACAATTCTTTTGGAGCCATAATTATAAATGGCAACAAAACAATTAACGTAGCAATGAGTCCACCAATGATAATTTGCTTTAATTCTACAAATTCCTTCTTATATATTTTATAAACAAGTACTCCTATGAGAGCGGGGGCAGCGTAGAGTTTGCATAGACAAGCCAGGGCCCAAAATACTCCAGACCAAAAATGTTTTTTGCTAACTTCGGTGTATAGAGCGAGGAGCATTAGGCTAATCATCAATTCTGCTCCAGTCACATAATCAGAGGTAGAAAGGACGGTGAAGGAGAATAAATAGAGAATTGGTCCAAGAAAGGCAAATTTGAATCCCTTTTCCTTAAGGATTAGATAAATGAGAATGGCAGAGAGACTGTCGAACAAAACAGGGAAAACTTTAAACAAAATAATATTTGAACCAATAAAAGTTTTAAATAATGTGATGGTGTAGATAAAGAACGGTGGGTCAGCGGTGAAGAAATCTTTGTAGGGGATAGAGCCATCGAGGATGGCTTTAGTCATATAAAAATAAACGTTCTCATCTCCGAATCTAAATTGGAGATTAGATAACTTCCAAACAACGAAAACCAGGACAGCCAGTAAGGTGATAGCTAAACTTTTTTTGTCTGATAAATTCTTGATAATAATGAATTATAACCTAAATATAGGGCTAATCTTGTAATTGTAGCCAAAGGGGTTAAACTTGATACATACAAATTAATATAAAAATTATGGGAGCAGAATCATTCGGGGGAGATGATGAAAGAGTAGAAGATGTAGATAAAGCAGAAAGAATGGCTCATGAAATTGAGACAGTCCGTAATCTTCATAGTGATCCAAAAGTGGCTGAAGAAGTTGCATACTCGGCTAAGGGGTTTAGAGAAGAAGCAGTTCTTGATAGAAAAATAGCAGCTGGAGATGAACCACTTGCAGAAGTGGGCTGGTTCGGTAATCTTACTGATGAAGAAAAAAGATTATATAAAGGCGAGGAAGCAAAAAAAATAGACAAAACAGCTAATTCTATAGAATGGGATAAATTGGATGATATTAAAAATAGAAATAAATAATAAAAAAAACCGGCAGTGCCGGTTTTTTGTTATTTAGTTGCTTCTAGAATTTTCTTGAAAATTTCTGGGTTTTTCTCTGCGAGTTGAGAGAGGATTTTTCTATCTAATGCAATTTGCTTCTTCTTGAGAGCGGGGATGAACTTTGAGTAAGAGGTGCCTAGTTCTTTGAGGATGGCGCTGATGCGAACGTTCCAAAGTCGTCTCATATCTCCCTTCTTGTCCTTTCTGTGAGCGAATGAATAAGTACCGGCGTGAAAAATAGCTTCGTTTGCCTGTCTCTCCTTGGTGCCTCGGCCGTGTCTATAACCTTTTACTTTCCTGAGGATATTTCGTCTTGTTTTGAGAGCGTTTACTCCCTTTTTAACTCTTGTCATAGGCTTTGATTATAGATTAACTAGATAACGGCTTCTTTCTTTGTTAGACATATGAAACTCAACCTTGCCACTCTTAGCGTTCTTGCCTGCATGTCGTTCCTTGGCATTAAAGTGGTTTTGGCCTGTTTTTCTAGCTAAAATCTTGCCACTTTTGGTGACTTTTAGGCGTTTGCTATAGGATTTGTTGGTTTTCATAGCCATAATGCGTAGAGGTATATCTTACTTATTTTGACGATTTTGTCTAGTCTTACCCGCTTCAGATAGGGCGCTTAAGCCCTTTCAACGATAATAGTCATACCTTTAGGACTTTTGACTGGCGGAGCGGCTGTTTTGTACTCTACAGTAAGGAGTTTGAGCATCCTTTCAAGGCGTTCTTGGAGGAACTTGTTGTCCAAATACTTAGCTCTTCCAGGGAGAAAAAGGTCTATCTTCACCCGGTTGCCTTCGGCTAGCCATTCACTAGTCTTCTTGGCTTTTAGGCCGAGGTCATGATCTCCGGTTCCTAGTTTGACTTGGACAGTCTTGATTTCTACTGAATGAGATTTTGACTTGGCTTGTTTAAGCTTCTTGTTCTCTTCGTATTGATACTTCCCAAAATCAGCTATTTTGGCTACTGGGGGGACAGCATTGGGGGAGATTTCTATTAGGTCGAGGCCGAGGTCTGTGGCTTTCTTGAAAGCTTCTTCAAAACTAATAACACCAAAATTTTCACCCTTAGGTCCGATGACACGGAGTTCGCGTGCCCTTATTTGCATATTAAACCTGACGTTTGTACTCAACTTTTTTGTTTTATTATTGCGGAGATTATAACAGTTTAAAGCTACCTCTACAAGGAGTATAATACTCGGATATGGTCCCGTTAGAAATCCAATATATATGAAAAACAAATATTTTATAATTATGAGAATTATTAACTTTAATTTCTAACGGGATGGAATACAGACACCGAGTGCCCACATTGGATGAGTTGAGGCAAAATCGTAAGGATTCAGAGAGAAAGACAGGCAAGCCAAAGTCTAGGCTTTTTACCAAGGGTAATAAAGAAGAGTTGGAAGCATTGGCCAAGTTGAAGGAAAGAGTAGAAATAGAGAACGACATCATCATCGCTCATCTTGAGAACCAAAATGAACTTTTGCTTGAGATGATTAGAAAGAT
>JBAQNS010000009.1:0-76068 GCA_049304015.1 Minisyncoccia bacterium
ATAGCTCGTCAGGTAGAAGGGATATTAGGGAACTTTGATTCTTTAGAAGAAAGCAGAATATCTACAAGTGAAGTTTATACTCGTCCAGAGGTTTTTGAATATAAAGGCAAGAAATACAAAGTACCTAAGATTTTACTTTCAGGTCACCAAGCCAAAATAGAGGAGTGGAAGAAAAAGAGAAAATAATATAGGGTAAATATAGACGGTCCTCCTTGAAACAACTTCGACAGGACTCATACAATGACCAGTAAAATTCCTTGTGGCATGTGTGGTTGGCAGGAGATTGACCACGAAGCTGTAAAGACCGGTGTATTCATAGGCTATGTTGATCCATCAAAACCTCGAAAGGGGTATCTTTTCACAGTTAAGGAGTGTGTAGAGAGAGGTGGATACGTAGAGCCGAGAATGGAGCGCAAGAAGTGTCAACAGACCACGTAAATAGTGGTCTTTTTCATAAAATACGAAATAAGGCTAAAAACTGGGGATAAGTCCATTGACACATATACAGACAATCTATATACTATGCCCAACTTCGAGACCGATTTAGTTACGACCAAATCGAAGCAAAAAGTGGAAATAACAAGGCGCATTTGTTAAAAAAGTTCCGTTTTGCTTAATAGTTAATTTTATAAGAAACACAACCTAGTGCGGTGGTGTTTAAATTTTTTTGTCTGATGTCTATACACAAAACAAAAGGAGCGAATCCTGTGATGAAGCTCCGTGAGAAGAAGTTTTTCGGAAAGTTTCGTGAACCGCTGACAGAGATGCCAAACTTGGTTATCTCTCAAGTCGATTCGTTTAAATGGTTAATAGAGAAAGGACTAAAAGAAGTATTTGAGGAATTTTCATCAATTCAAGATTTCTCTGGGAGAAAATTCCAGCTTGATTTTGTTGGTTTTGAATTGGAGAAACCAAAGTTAAATGAATATGAGGCCAAGGACCTCAAACTTTCATACGAAGCACCTCTAAAGGTGAAGATTCGTTTGAAGAACCACATCATGAAGACAGAGAAGGAACAAGAAATCTTCATGGCTGATTTCCCACTCATGACCTCTCATGGGACATTTATCATCTCTGGTATCGAGCGTGTGATCGTCCCACAGTTAGCTCGTTCATTCGGAGTATTTTTCACTTCTCAAGAATTAAAGGGTAAAAAGACATTTGGAGGCAAAATCATCCCAGCTCGTGGAGCTTGGATAGAATTTGAGACAGACCTAGACGGAGTTATCTATGTTCGTATAGACAGAAAGCGCAAATTCCCAGTTTCTGTCTTACTTCGTGCTTTTGGTGTAGCCACAAATGAGAAAATATTGGCTCTATTTAACGATTATCCAGATGCTAAGCATTTTATAGAGAAATCACTTGCGAAGGACCACACCATCACCGTTGATGATGCTTGTATAGAAATACACAAGAGACTCAGAGATGGAGACCTTGCATCAGCAGATAATGCTCGAGAATTCGTTGAATCAATCTTTAACTCTGAGAGGTACGATATCCACAAAGTAGGTCGCTATGCTTTCATCAGACGATTTGGCCTAAAGGAAACTCCAAAAGAAATTGAACGCAGAACCCTGTCTATAGAAGACTTGGTGTTGATTCTTTCACACATTGCGATGCTCAATTCTACTCCTGGTTCAGTTGAGGATGACATAGACCACCTTGGTTCAAGACGAGTTCGATATGTTGGTGAACTTTTCCAACAAAAGATTCGTGTTGGTATGGCTCAAATAAAGAGAAACATTCAAAACAGAATGTCTACTATAGACACTGATGTCACTCTCCCTGTGCAATTCATTTCTCCAAAGCCACTTCAAGCCAGGATGAAAGAGTTCTTCACTACGAACCAGCTTTCACAGTTTATGCAGCAAACAAATGCGACAGAAGAGTTGGAACACCTCCGAACTCTCTCAGCCCTTGGTCCTGGAGGACTCTCTAGAGCTCGCGCTGGTTATGAAGTTCGTGACGTGCACCCATCTCACTATGGTCGTCTTTGTCCTATCCAAACTCCAGAAGGACCAAACATCGGTCTTATTCTCCGTCTAGCTTCATATGCACGAGTAAACGACTTCGGAATGATAGAAACTCCTTATGCAGTAGTAAAGGATGGCAAGGTGACAAAAGAAATAAAATACCTAAATGCCCTAGAAGAAGAAGTTCACAATATTGCCCATGGAGCTACTCCAGTTGATCCAAGTGGTCATATTATTCCTGATATTGTTGAAGTTAGACACAAAGGGACTCCTATCACTGTAGAAAGAAGTCATGTGAATTATATTGACGTTGCCACTAACCAAGCATTCTCCATAGTGACTTCAATGATTCCTTTCCTTAACCACAACAACGCGAGTCGAGCATTGATGGGTTCGAACATGCAGAAGCAAGGAACTCCTTGTATTATCCCTGAAGCACCACTTGTAGCTACAGGCATAGAAGAAAAGGCAGCTAGAGATATCGGCAGATTGATTATTGCTCCAGAAGCAGGAACAATCACACATGTAGATGGTAAGAAAATTGTATTAGAAAATGCCAAGGGAGAAAAACACGAGTTCAAACTTGTGAACTTCTCAATGACTAATACCTTCACCGCCTTTCACCAGAGACCAATAGTAGAAATTGGACAAAAGGTAAAGAAGGGAGACGTGCTCGCTGATACTTCAACTTCAGATCATGGACAAATGGCACTTGGACAAAATATCCTTGTAGCTTTCATGTCTTGGTCAGGAGCGAACTATGAAGACGCAATTATTCTTTCAGAGAGATTAGTAAAAGAATCAAAATTTACTTCTGTTCACATTGAGGACTTCACTATAAATGTTCGAGAGACAAAACTCGGACCAGAAGTTACTACTTGTGACATCCCAAATGTTGGTGAATCAAAACTAAAGAACCTTGCAGAAGACGGTATCATCCGTGTTGGTGCAGAAGTCCGTCCAGGAGATATTTTGGTAGGTAAGATTACTCCAAAAGGTGAATCTCAACTTACTCCAGAAGAAAGACTTCTTCGCTCACTATTCGGAGAAAAAGCCAGAGATGTGAAGGATACTTCAAAGAGAATGGAAGGAGGGAAGCGAGGACGTATTATTTCTGTTCAAGTATTCTCTAGAGAGAAGGGAGACAAATTGGATTCAGGTATCATCAAGCAAATCCACATCCAAGTGGCTGAACTTAGAAATGTTTCTGTTGGAGATAAACTTGCAGGACGACACGGGAACAAGGGAGTTATCTCAAGAATTTTACCAGTAGAAGAAATGCCTTATATGGCTGATGGTACTCCTATAGATATTATCCTTACACCACTCGGAGTGCCTTCACGTATGAACCTCGGACAAATCCTTGAACTTCACCTTGGACTCGCAGCTCACACTCTAAATTATCAAGCTATCGTGCCTCCATTTGCTGGAGCAACAGAAGAAGAAATTAGAGATGAATTGGTTAAATCAGGATTTGAAAAAACAGGAAAGGTGAAACTATTCGATGGACGAACTGGAGAAGAATTCCAGCAAGACATCGCAGTTGGTTATATGTATATCCTTAAACTTCACCACATGGTTGAAGACAAGATACACATGCGTTCTATTGGTCCCTATTCTCTTATCACCCAACAGCCACTTGGAGGAAAGGCTCAAAACGGAGGTCAGAGATTCGGAGAAATGGAAGTGTGGGCTCTCCTCGGACACGGTGCAGGACATACTCTACGAGAAATGCTCACTATAAAATCAGACGACATTATTGGTCGTTCAGCAGCCTTTGATGCGATTGTGAAGGGTGAGAAGATTCCTCTTCCAAATACACCAGCATCATTTAACGTGCTCTTAAATAATCTTCGTGGCTTAGGTTTGGACATGGAGTTAAAAAAGAAGAAGAGAACATTACCAGAAGCTTCATCATCTAACGAATAAAACCATGAACATCCCACGAAACAAAAACATAGATACAAATGATTTCGATTTGATTTCTATCAAATTGGCGTCTCCAGAGAGAATCAAAGAATGGTCATTCGGTGAAGTTACCAAACCAGAAACTATCAACTACAGAACTCAACGCAGTGAGAGAAACGGTCTCTTTGATGAGAAAATATTCGGTCCAGACAAGGATTTTGAATGTTACTGTGGAAAATACAGAGGCATAAGATACAAGGGTATTGTTTGTGAGAAATGTGGAGTTGAGATAACTCGCTCAATAGTTCGTCGAGAGAGAATGGGTCACATTGAACTCGCTTCTCCTGTTGCACACATTTGGTTCCTCAAGAACGTGCCCTCAAGGATTTCTTTGGTTATGGGTATCCCAGTGGCTGACCTTGAAAAGGTTATCTACTTCGCTGGATACATTGTGACTGCGGTTTCTGAAGCAGAGAAATCACGTGTCCTTAAGGATCTCGATTCAGAATTCAAATCAAAAATAAAATCTCTTCAAGATGAGAAGTCAAAAGACGCTCTAAAGGAACTCGCACTTGCAGCTAAAAAAGACATCGAATCAATAGAATTGGGTAGAGTGCTTGATGAAGTTGAATACCACCGTTTCTCTATGAAGTATTCAACAATCTTTGAAGCAGGTATTGGTGCAGAAGCTATCTTCAATATTTTGAAGGCAGTAGATATGGACAAATTGCTAAAGGAAATAGAAACCCAAATAGAAACTGCTCCAGCCACTGAGATCTCAAGACTTCATAAACGTTCAAGCACTATAGAGTGGATGAAGCGTGCCAATATTCGTCCTGAATGGATGTTCCTTACTCGTATCCCAGTTATCCCTCCAGCTATTCGTCCTATGGTTCCCCTAGATGGAGGACGCTATGCGACAAGTGATGTGAACGACCTCTATAGACGTGTTATCAACCGAAACAATCGTTTGAAGAAGCTTATGGATATCAGTGCTCCTGATGTTATCCTTCGTAATGAAAAGAGAATTCTCCAAGAAGCTGTAGACGCTCTAATAGATAACTCTATTAGACATGGACAAGCTTCTGGTAATCAATCTCAACGTCGACCACTTAAATCTCTATCAGATAATCTTAAAGGCAAGAGAGGTCTTTTCCGCGCAAACCTTCTAGGAAAGCGTGTTGACTACTCTGGTCGTTCGGTAATTGTGGTTGGTCCAGAACTTCATCTTCATCAATGTGGTTTGCCTAAACACATGGCTCTTGAATTGTTCAAACCATTTATTATTTCTGAACTTCTAAAGAAGGAACTTGCATACAACATCCCTGGAGCAAGAAGACTTATTGAAGATGCTATCCCTGAAGTATGGGCTATCCTTGAAGAAATAATTAAGGGTAAATATGTGCTCTTGAATCGTGCTCCTACTCTGCACAGACTTGGTATTCAGGCCTTTCAACCAGTTTTGATTGAAGGAAACGCTATCCAACTTCACCCTCTTGTATGTACTGCTTTCAACGCTGACTTCGACGGTGACCAGATGGCTGTTCATGTGCCTCTATCTGATGAAGCACAAGCAGAAGCAAGACTCATCATGGCCGCAGATAGAAATATTCTAAAGCCAGGTAATGGTAACCTCGTGCTCTCCATAGATAAACTGGATTTGGTCCTTGGAAGCTATTGGGCCACTAGAATTGTTGCTGGAGAAAAGGGAGAAGGAAAATATTTCTCAAGTCCAAACAGCGCGATTCTTCTAAAGGATTTTGATGCTATTAGCCTTCAAGCCAAGATTCATGTGATGCCTACAGATTCTCCAAAGTACAAAGTCTTCGAAGGCAAAATATTCGAAACTTCTGTTGGACGACTTCTCTTCAATGCAGTTTTGCCCGTAGACTATCCATTCCAAAACTATGAGGTAAACAACAAAAAGATGGGTACTCTCATCGATGATTTGATTGAACGTTATAACTTAGAAAATATTCCCCCAATTATTGACCGAATTAAATCTTTTGGTTTCAAATACGCTACTCAATCAGGTACCACATGGAGTTTGACTGATGTGAAGATTCCTGAAGAAAAGAAAGGTTTGATCCAATCAGGACGAGAGAACATTCAAAGTATTGTTGATCAGTTCAATGATGGTCTTATTTCTGAAAGAGAACGAGTACAAAAATCTGTGGAAGTTTGGCAAGGAGTAAAGGGTGAAGTCGAAGCATTGATTCCTGCTACATTAGGAGACAAAGGTTCAGTTCATGATTTGATTAAATCTGGCGCCAGAGGATCACTTGGTCAGATTAACCAGATGGCCGGAGTGATTGGTATTATTCAAAATGTTTCTGGAGAAGCTTTGGAATTCCCAATTCTTTCTTGCTATAAGGAAGGTTTGACTCCGCTTGAATACTTCATCACTACTCACGGTTCAAGAAAAGGTCTCACAGACACAGCCCTAAACACTTCAAAGGCGGGTTACCTAACTCGAAGACTCTTCGATGTGGCACAAGACGAAATAATTTCTGAAGAAGAGTGTGGTACAAAGGAATTCACTACAATTAGTAAGATGACAGCATCTGGTATAGAGATGCCTTACACCAAGACACTCAAGGGTAGATTCCTCGCTGCTGATGTTCTTGATTCAGATAAGAATGTTCTATTTAAAAAAGGACACTTTGTCACCAAGTATGATGCAGAAATTATAGACAAGGCTAATGTACCCGCAATAGCAGTTCGTTCTCCAATGTCTTGTAAGTCACTCCATGGAGTATGTATTAAGTGCTACGGAGCAGACTTGGGTACAAACAAAGTAGTAGAACTCGGTGAAGCAGTAGGAACAATCGCCGCTCAAGCTATCGGTGAACCAGGAACCCAGCTTACTATGCGTACTTTCCACGCCGGAGGTATCGCCTCAGTGGGTGGAGACATCACTGCTGGTCTTCCTCGTGTTGAAGAAATCTTTGAGAAGAGAAAGCCAAAGAATCCTGCTTCTATTGCTCATATGGACGGACTTATTTCTGAGATTAGAATTGATGGTGTTGATAGAGTAATAGTTATCACTCCAGATATTGCGTTAGAAAAGAAGAAATCCAAGAAACTTGATAATGAATACAGTGTCAGTGCCATGAGAAGTATCTTGGTCAAGGTTGGCCAAGAGGTGAAGAAGGGGGACTTTCTCACAGATGGTTCAGCAGACCTAGATGAACTATTCAGATATGCAGGTAGAGAAAAGACAGAGAGCTATATCATTCATGAAGTTTCAAAACTTTATGAACTTCAAGGAGCAGCTGTGTCTCATAAACACATCGAACTTATAGTTCGTCAGATGTTCTCCAGACGAAAGATTAGAAGTGTTGGAGACACAACCTTTACCCGTGGAGATATTGTTGAAATGTCAGATTATATGGCAGTCAATGATGAGACAAAAGCCAAGGATAAAGAAGAAGCTAAGGGTGATTCAGTTATCATGGGTATCTCTGAAGTTTCTCTCTCAAGGGCAAGCTTCCTATCTGCTGCTTCGTTCCAACACACTCCTCGTGTGCTCATTCAGGCCGCTATTAGGGGCGTAGAAGATGAGCTATTAGGTCTAAAGGAAAATGTTATTATTGGTCGTATGATTCCAGCGGGTACAGGGTTTAAGGGCGGATACAAAGAAAAACTCATATGCGAGGAACAGTCGACACCATCAAAGATCGACTAGATATAGTCGAGGTATTAGGCACCTACATTAAACTCGAAAAGGCGGGCAAAAACTACAAGGGTAAATGCCCATTCCATAACGAGAAAACAGCATCTTTTTCTGTGTCTCAGAATCGTCAGGGCTATTATTGCTTCGGTTGTGGAGCAAAAGGTGACATCTTCACTTTCGTTCAAGAGATGGAAGGAGTAGATTTTAAATCTGCCCTCAAATCTCTAGCTGAACGAGCGGGGGTAGAACTTGAAGAGTACAGAGGTAAAAGTGGGGAATCAAAAGAGGAGAAGGAAAAGCTCTATGAAGTACTGGACGCTGTCACTTCATTCTTTGAAAATAATTTAAAAAACAATGAATCATCTTTGGGGTATTTAAAATCCAGAGGTATTAATTCAGAATCAATCAAAGAATGGAGGTTAGGATTTGCCCTCGATGAGTGGCGAAGCGCGTTTGAGCATCTAAAGTCTCTTGGATATTCCAAAGAACTACTTTTGAAGGCCGGGCTCATAAAACAAGGAGAAGATTTGGGTAAAGAAGCATACGATGTTTTTAGAAATCGTATTATCTTCCCAATCTTTGATTCAACTGGTCGAGTCATCGCGTTTTCAGGTAGGTCTTTGGAGAAGGATGCTCTAGCCAAGTATCTTAATACTCCAGAGACAATGCTCTTTAACAAAAGTGAAGTTTTGTATGGCTTAGATAAAGCTAAAGATGATATCCGCAAGAAGAATTATTCTGTCCTGGTAGAAGGACAGATTGATTTGGTCCTCTCACATCAGGTTGGGGTGAATAATACTGTAGCTTCTTCTGGCACAGCTTTTACAAGAGAACACTTAGAAAGATTGAAGAAGCTTTCTAATAGGGTCTTGCTCGCTTTTGATGGTGATTTGGCTGGAGAAAAGGCGGCTGAGAAAAGTGCTGTCCTCGGTTTGTCTATTGGTATGGAAGTAAAAATAGCCAAGCTTCCAGAGGGTAGTGATCCAGCTGACATGGCAAACAAGTCTCCAGAAGCTTGGAAGGATTGTCTAAGGGAAGCAAAGCATTCTATAGAACACGCCTTAGACAAAATCATTAGAGAGGAAAAAGATAAAAGAAAAGTGGGTAAATTAATCGAAAAGATTATTCTACCCATGGTCAGTCTAATTGAGAGTTCTATAGAAAAGTCACATTTTATTTCTCTTATATCTAAGAAATCAGGTATCAAAGAAGAAATAATTTGGGATGATTTAAGGAAAGTTAAGGCTACTCAAGTAGAAAATATTGTTGAAAATAAAAATATCATTCTAGAAGAGAAGGATAGTTCAATAATTTCTACAAGAGAAAAAATTGAAGCTCGACTACAGGAGGTGAAGGAATGGCAAAAAGAATTTACCCCAGATTCAAAAGAGATAGAAGCTTTAAAGAAAGAAGAGGAGGAATTGAACATTAGACTCCTCCTCGCTGTTCTTGATGAAGAGCGGCAAGGGTTAGTCGATGAGCTTCATAGTGGGGGTAATGATGAAGAAATAAACAAAAAAATTCATGCCGTAGATAAGAAGAGAGATGTGGAGAAACGAAAACTCGTATAATATATACATAAATGCCCAAAAATAAAAAAACAAAAAAGTTGAATAAAAAAACCAAGCCCGCTAAAAAGTTGGCTAAAAAGGTTTTAAAAAAGGCAAAAAAAATAAAGAAAGTAGTAAAAAAGGTTAAAGTTAAAAAGGTTATAAAGAAAGCAGTTAAGACTCCAAAAGTTGCAGTTTCAAAAAAAGATTTAGATATTTTGCATAAACTCAACAAACTTACGTCTAGAGGGAAAGAAAAAGGATTTGTTACCTACGATGAGATTTTGAAAGAGTACCCAACCATAGAGAACGATATTATTTTCTTGGATGAACTTTATAGCAAACTTCATGTACTAGGTATTGATGTCCTTGAAAGTGGAGGCTTGCTCGAAATGCCTGTAGAAGAGACAGGTAAGAAATATTCTTATGGCAAATCTGATTCGGCATATGATTCTATCCAGATGTATCTAAAGGAAATTGGTCAGTACCCACTTATCTCTGGGAATATGGAAAAGGAACTAGCGAAGAGGATTGAAGCAGGGGATGAGGATGCGAAGAATCTTTTGGCCAAAGCCAACCTTCGTCTAGTGGTCTCTATAGCCAAGAAGTATGCCAACCGTTCACCAGACCTTACACTCCTAGACCTCATTCAAGAGGGTAATTTGGGGCTATTTAAGGCCGTAGACAAGTTTGATTGGACCAAGGGCTATAAGTTCTCTACTTATGCCACCTGGTGGATTAGGCAGGCTATTACGCGTGCTCTAGCTGACCAATCTAGGACTATTCGAGTGCCTGTGCATATGGTGGAAACTATCGCCAAATATAAACAGGTTGTTCGTCGTTTAACCCAAGATTTGGGTCGTGAACCTCTACAAGAAGAGATTGCTACAGAGATGAACCTTGATGTTGATAAAATTTACCAAATTGAAAAGATTGACCAATCAACCGTTTCTTTGGAGAATCCAGTGGGGGATGATGGTGATGATAAGAGTAAGCTTGGTGACTTTATCGCTGATGATAAAATACTTTCTCCGGATATGGAGTCTTCTCGTAGAATTATTCAGGACCAAGTGAAAGAAATTCTAAATGACCTTCCTCCAAAGGAGAGAAAAATTCTTGAAATGCGTCACGGACTCCTCGATGGATACACGCATACTCTAGAAGAAGTAGGAAAAGTTTTCGGTGTCACTCGAGAGCGTATTAGACAAATCGAAGCCAAAGCTCATGAGAAGATTCGCCAACACGATAAAATAAATCGCCTAAGAGGATATTAAAATGGAGGGATATAACAAATTAGTTCGCGATAAAATTCCAGAAATACTAGATGGAAAAGGTATTACATATGAAAAAAGAATTGCATCTTCAGAGGAATATAAAGCAGAATTAATAAAGAAACTCGGAGAAGAGGCTGTTGAATTTACTGAAGCTGGCGATATATATGAATTAGCTGATGTCTTGGAGGTAATTGAAGCATTAAGAGGATTACCAGAATACTCTAATGTTGAGCAAGTCAGAATGCAGAAAGCCGAGGAGAGAGGAGCGTTTCAACAAAGAATAATTCTAAAAGGAGAAAAACAGTAATTTGAGCAACATCGGATGTTCCTCACCAAAAAACCCTTTAAATAAGGGTTTTTTGGTATAGCCCTATTAAAATTGAGCAACATTCGATGTTGCTCAATTAGTCGTTTATAAGTTTATATAATTCTCTCCAAATGGCATACATTGCATAAGTATCTAGCTTGCAATAGTTTTTTAGGTTTTCAATGATTGTATCGCGTTCAAACGGTTCTAACTCAGATGTGACAATTTTGTTCCATGCTTGGGTGGCACTACCTCCTTCTTGGATTTCTAAATTCTTATAAGACAAATCTGGTGCAAGGACAGGTAGGACTTTTTTGATGGAGCTTGAACCTTTGTAGTCTTTGTGGACGTGGTATTGCTTCTTGAAAATATCTTCAAGGTCATAGGTGCGGTTATTAATATCATTCATAAAACCTTTAGCTTCAGGGATTCTTTCTGCTAATTCTTTGTTTCTATTACACTCAAAACTTTTGTGCCAAACAATAATACTTCCTACATTACCAATATGTCTCTGCATTGAATCCACGAAATCTTTGCTCGGGTCACCATTCTCTGTATAAAGAAATTCAAAATGTCTTGGTTCACTTTCTGGTTTGTTTACAACATGCAGTGAATATTGGAAGGGAATTTGTTGATATGGAGAGAAGCCGTTGAAACGAGGAATGGCAGCAGGAAAAGTTTCATAGTCTAAGAAGTAAAGAGGAAATATCAAATCTTCAAATTCTTCTCTAATTTTGTCATGGTCAATAATCACTCTGTCGAATATATACGAGTCTATCTGATTTCTCTGTGTTTCTGACAATTCAAATTCCCTAGGTACATCTTTAATGTGAAAGATATTTGAGTCTACAAGTTCAGTAAGTTTGACCTTGCTTAAACCAATTCTCGCTATGTCGTGGACACTATAATCAGGCACCTGAGGGTTAGAATAGTGGAAGGTAGTGCAGTGTTTTGAACGACCCTTGCGTAGACAAGAACAATGACCCACAGGTTCTATCTCTGTACTCAAATATTTCAAGGCAAAGTTCATTTCTCCCAGTACTTCTTCTACAATATTTTCTACTTGTTCTGTCACATCGGTAAATTCAAAAAGTCTAGTGATCTCAAGTTCTCCATCTCTCTTATATTCTGAATTAAGGTGGATAACCGTTGCTTTGTTTACTACGAGTCCTACACGACGTAAGACATTAACCTGAAAGGCGAGGTCATGAATATGGACCTTGTCATCCACGCTGTTTGAGGCCTTAATTTCATATATTGAATATGAATTAGTTTGTGAGTCGTATTTCAATATGTCTGATGCAGCAAGAAAATTATCAATATCAAAAACAGCCTGAAAGAGTGTGGGCTGTTTTTGATCTATATAATCTGCTGTTAGTTTTTGTGCATCTTCATCTCTGCCCTCTATAAGCACTCCAGTTGGGAAAAGTTGCCTAGCTACTAATTCTACCTCATTACCTGTTTCTATGATTGATTTCTCGAATTCAGAAAGTTCCGACTTAAAGTATATGTCTGGTTTATGGATTTTGAGCCAGGTATTCTTAGGACAGTCTCTGTAGAGAATGTAATTTGTTTTCGAAAGTGTGACTTGTCCTTTGGTAGTCAATTTTATTTTAGAAGAGCATCAATTGTGGCCTTAACCTGTTCGAATGGTTGAGCACCGTATATTGATGATTTATTTCCAGACTTAGTAATTATTACTGAGAATGGTGTCCCTTGAGCTCCTGCAGCTCCTGCAGCAGTCACATCGTCTTGAACAGCCTTAGTAAACTTACCGCTCGAAAGGCAGCTATTAAAGGCATTCACATTTACTCCAGCGAAACTTGCTAATTTTGGAAGCTCTGATTCGTCGAGAGTGTTGCCTGAATTTGTAGTGCTGAACAATTTATCAGTAAAGTCCCAGAAAGCTTTGTTGCCTCCAAGTTCATTCACACAGAGTGCAGCTTCTGATTCTTTTGGAGCTTTAGAGTGTAGTTGAGCAATAGGGAATTGTCTGTAAACCCAAGCAACTTCGTCTGGTTTGTAGGCATTCATAACCTGAAGCATGGTGTTGTGGAAAGATTTGCAGAAAGGGCATTCATAATCAGAGTATTCAACTATAACTATCTTGGCATTTGGATTACCTACAATATTATCCTTTGAAGTGACTGGTTCAACTTGGCCAACTTGACCCGATGGTTGTTGCTGTTGCTGCTGATTATTGTTAGAAGGAGCGGCCGCAATATTTTGTTGGCTGTTCTTGCCTCCTAAATATATGGCGAAGGCGATGAGTCCACCAGCTATTATTATTGATAAAGGAATAATTAATGGGTTATCTTTTTTAATCATTTTTTAAAAATTAATTTGTATGCAGTGAATTATATCACGTATGTTAGAATGTAAACATGTCAATTTTCCACGCCATTATTTTAGGTATTGTAGAAGGCGCCACAGAATTTATTCCTGTTTCCTCATCTGGTCATTTAATACTGGCTCACAAAATGTTTAATATTCAAGGCATAAACGATCTTGGTGTCGATGCTATATTCCAATTTGCTACAATCCTCGCAGTTTTGGTCTATTTTTGGTCAGATTTATGGCATTTAATGATGGTTTTTATAAGGATGTGTATGAAGAAAATTGTGGCTGATGAAGATAAGATTATGATATACGCCATTATAGTAGGTACTATTCCTGCAGTTATTTTTGGGCTCTTTCTTGAGAAATATATGGAGACTATTTTTAGAAGTTCTCAATTAGTGGCCTGGACACTTATCATAGGGGCACTGGTTATGTATTTGGCAGAAAGATATGCAAAACAAAATAAGACTTTAACTACAAATAAGGGATTTATAATTGGTCTATTCCAGACATTAGCTCTTGTACCTGGGGTATCTCGTTCCGGAGCAACTATTTCTGGAGGGCTATTTTCTGGATTGACAAGAGAGTCAGCTACAAAATTTAGCTTTCTTCTATCTTTCCCTATAATTGTCGGCGCTGGTTTGAAATCTTTCTTAGATGTATATAAAACAGGAGAAATTGCCACTATTGGTTCTCTACCTTTAGGTATAGGTTTTTTGGTTTCGTTTTTTGTCGGGTTAGCTTCAATACATTTTCTTATTCAATACTTAAAAACCCACAAGTTAGATATCTTTATCTGGTATCGTGTTGTATTGGCTGTGTTAATTTTTGTTTTTCTCTAGAAGGGGAGAGTAAAGGTCAACTTGTTTTCATTCGGTTCTTCCCACTCTGAAGTATCTAATTTTATTTCATTGAGTACTCCTCCTTCTTTAAAAATAAGCTTGTTGTTTGCACGAGCATATTCATATACTTCCTTAGTTATCTTCACATCTTCAAGGCAATATTGACGAATTTTATCTATCTCACCCTTTTTCCACCAAATGATGGCATCAAATCCTGACCCTGATTTATTTTTGCCTAATGTGCCTTCTGCTATTTGATCAAGCTTCATTCTACGTCCATAAGATTTCTGAATTTCCTTTAATATGTCCAATGATTTAATTTTGGTTAAGTCTCCTGGATAATATTTGTTCAATAATGGGATGTCAAAATGATCAGAATTATATCCAATAAGCATGTCAGCTCTCTCAAGTATTGGCCAAAGTTTCGGCAACTCGTCTTCTAAATAAGATGAATACGTATCTGTTTCTGAGTCATGAATACAGACAATTGATATGTCCAAAAGCGATGGGTCGTTTTTCCCCACGTCAGCAAATACATTTTTTGTTTCTATATCAAAAACTATTTTACGCATGCAGAAATTTCACTTGGCTTTACTAGTTTTTCTTCTCCTGTACCTAGATTTTTTAGTTTATAGGTTCCAGATTTAACTTCCTCATCACCAATTACTATTATGTACGGTACTCTGTGTTTATCTGCTGTTTTTATTTGGTCTCCAATCTTGCGGTCACTAAAATCTATAGACACATTTACACCATCAGCACGCAAGATATCAGCTAATTTCTCAGCTTCTAGGACAAAATCAAGTGAGAGAAGAGCAATATATAAATTTGTAGTTGATTTATAGTCAGGTAATAAATTATGTGTCTCAAGGAAATCTTTTATTGTCACATCTCCAGCCCCGAAACCAACTGCAGGGACATCATCATGGGAGAAAAGGTCTATAAGGTTGTCGTACCTTCCACCACCAAGGATTGAACGAGGATTTGTAGAGTTGGTGTCAAACAATTCAAAAACCACACCAGTATAATAAGCTTGTCCACGAGCCAAAGTTTCGTCAATTCTCATATTATTTATACCTTCTTTGTTTAATTCAGAAATAACCTTATTCAATTCCTCAACTGTTGAATGACTGTTTAATCTAATCTCAAAGTCACTATCTGTAGCACCAAAATTAAGCATAATTCTATAGGCAATTTTAATTATTTCTACATCCGCCATAAAATTCTTTGCTCCGAATATATCCACGTTCAGTTGCCAGTGTTCACGTAGGCGACCGCGCTGTGGCGCTTCGTATCTAAAAAGATTAGGAATTGAATACCAACGAAGAGGGAAACCAAGGTCCCTTTTGTGGGCAGCAACCATACGAGCCACAGTTGGGGTCATCTCAGGTCGAAGGGTAACCTCTCTTTCACCTCGATCAATAAAAGTGAAAGTTTGTTCCTTGACTATTTCCTCGCCGGATTTTTCTTTATATATTTCTGATGGTTCGAGGATTGATGCTCCGTATTCTACATAACCAAAGCTTTCTATGGTGCTTCTCCAAACACTAAAAATGTAGCTTTGGACAAATTGGTCTTCTGGATAAAAATCTCTAACTCCCTTATATGAATCTGTGCTTAGTTTATTAGACATAGACAAAGTATAACAGATTATTTATAGTGGGTTAAGAAGTTCAAAATTTGACCAGGAGGTTGTTTTGGGCACAAGGAATGGTGGCTTTGATGATGATGAGTTTGATACTGGACCCATCTTCTCACCTGTGACTATCATCTTCATAGTGGTGGTGGTCATAATGCTCGTTTTCACAGCGCTCAAGCCAACCCAAGCGCCGGTGTGTGTGCCAACTGCCACGCATCATTGCAAGTAGCCTATCTGCTGTTCGGATAGGTTTTTTTTATATAGAATGCGTTTATGGAAACAAAAGTTCTAACCCTTTATAAAAACCTTGGAGAGACACCACTTGAATGCATTGAACGCTTTCGGTTGGATAATCCAGAATATAAGGATACAAAGATGACTTATCTTGGGCGACTAGACCCAATGGCTGAAGGATTGCTTCTAATACTTGCAGGGAATACTAAAGAGAGAGAAGTATATCTTTCTATGGATAAAGCATATGAATTTGAAGTACTTTGGGGCTTTGAGACAGATACTTATGATGTATTAGGGCTTATTAGTGCAGGTTCTGGAATGGTGCCACATAAGATTGAACAAAGAATACCAAGCTTATTAGACACTATAAGAAACAAAAAACTTCAATCATATCCTCCATATTCATCCAAGACAGTAGAAGGTAAACCTTTGTTTCAATGGTCTAGAGAAAGGAAAATAGAAGAAATTGATGTGCCAGAGAGAGGAATTAAAATATTCTCTATTGAACACTTGGACACAAGATTAATCTCAAAAGATGTGTTATTAGAAGAAATCAAGAGAAAAGTAAATTTAGTTAAAGGTGATTTTCGTCAGCAGGATATTTTAGACAGATGGGGTAATTTTCTAATGGAATCCAAAGAGAAAAATTTCTATATATCAAAATTTAAAGCCAGTGTCAGTAGTGGTACGTATATACGTGGGCTTGCTCATGAGATGGGTAAATACTTTGAAGTTGGGGCTATAGCCTTTTGGATAAAACGAACGAGAGTCGGGGAATACATTTTATGAAAATACCCATCATGATCTGATGGGCGGGATGTTGTTTTGGACGAGGATTGATTCAATTCGATTCCCAAGCTCACTAAGTTTGAACGGTTTACTGAGTAGGTGTCTATCAGTAATACCAAACTGAGAAAGATGTTCCATCTCATAAATCTGAAGAGAGCCAGAGATGATTAGCACTGGGATGTGTCTATTAGCTGAATCCTGTCGAATTAGCCGTATTAACTCACCACCATTCTTACCAGGCATCTCCCAGTCAGTGATCACGAAGTGTATTTCGCGCTCTTGAATGATGTCTGCTGCCTCGTCTACAGAAGAAGCTTCGATTATCTGGGAATGGCCCATAATATTAAGAGCCTTGATGATAAGTCTTCGAAGAAATGACTCATCATCTACTAGCAAGATTCTCATAATGTCGTCCTAGTTTGGGTGTACGAAATTCTCTGTAGACTTTACAGAAAATATGGCTATATGTCAAGCTATTTTAAGTCTTTTCTCAAAGCTTTTGAACGTTCCTGTTGAGTGAGAAACTGTTTGCGTAAACGAGTTGAGGTAGGAGTAATTTCAATATATTCATCTTCGTTCATGATTTCCATGGCTCTTTCTATAGTTAATGTCCAAGCAGGCACAAGAAAGATTGAATCATCACTTCCTGAAGCGCGCATATTAGTGAGCTGCTTACCTTTGGTAGGGTTCACATATAAATCTTCACCTTTTGAGGTGTTGCCTATAACTTGTCCCTCATATACTTCGGTACTCGGTCCAATATACAAAACTCCACGTTGTTGAAGGTTGTCGAGTGAAAAGGCGAGAACTTTTCCATTTTCCATTGAGACCATAGCTCCCACATGTTTATGTTTTATTTCTCCAGCATAATCTTTGAAGGCGGTGAAGCGTGAGGAGAAAATACCCAAGCCTCGAGTGTCCACTACGAATTGTCCGCGGTATCCAAGTAGTCCTCGGGTGGGTGCCTCTAGAATTAAACGAGTTTGTCCGTGTTCAGTTTTCATATCCATAAGAATAGCTCTTCTTTCTGTGAGTTTAGAAATCACTCCACCACTGGCTTCCTCAGGTACATCAATGACTACTTCTTCATAAGGTTCAAGTTTCTTACCATTTTCTTCTTTGATGATTACATGAGGTTGAGAAACCTGCACCTCAAAACCTTCTCGTCTCATATTTTCAAGTAAGATGGCAATGTGAAGTTCTCCACGACCAAAGACTGTTAATTCTTCGTTTGAAGAAAAATCCACTTTGAGCCCCACGTTCACCTCGAGTTCTCGTTCAAGTCTCTCTCTAATCTGTCTACCAGTTACGTATTTACCCTCTCGTCCTGCGAATGGGGAATCGTTAACAAAGAAGTTTAGAGAAATAGTTGGTTCATCTACATTAATGGCGGGTAGGGCCTCTATAGAATCAGAACCTCCAATGGTGTCTCCGATGTATATCTCAGGCAATCCAGCAATCATGCAAATATCGCCAGCAATGGCGAATTCATTTTCTATTCTCTTTATACCCTCAAAAGTGAAGAGTTTAGTAATCTTGCCTTTATATGAAGTGCCATCAGTCTTTTTTACCCAAACTTCTTGTCCATTTTTTATAGTACCTTCATAGACACGAGCAATAGCTAACCGACCAAGGAAATTATCATAAGCAAGATTAAATGGTTGCAGACGCACAACTGCTTCAGTATTTTGAGGGGCAGGGGGTACGTGTTCTAGAACAACATCGAGTAGAGGTGCGAGGCCGTTTGAACCAGTAGGGAATTCATCAGATAGATTTTTCTTGGCTACACCCTCACGCCCGATGGCATACACAGTAGGGAAATCAATCTGTTCATTATTGGCTCCAAGTTCAAGGAAAAGTTCGAGAACCATCTCATGTACTGCCTCAGGTCGAGCCGCAGGTTTATCAATTTTATTTATAACTACAATAGGTTTAAGTCCGAGTTCAAGAGATTTTTTGAGTACGAAACGGGTTTGAGGCATTGGGCCTTCCTGAGCATCTACTACTAGGAGCACTGTGTCTATGGAGCGAAGCACTCGTTCTACTTCTGAACCGAAGTCTGAGTGTCCTGGAGTGTCTACGATGTTTATCTTTGTATCTCTATAAAAAATTGAGGTGTTCTTAGAATAAATGGTGATTCCTCGTTCCTTCTCCAAATCATTGGAGTCCATGGACACACCTTCCTCGACCATACCTGTCTGACGCATCAAAGCATCGGTCAAGGTTGTCTTGCCGTGGTCTACGTGAGCGATAATTGCAATATTGCGGATTTCCATAATAAAAACGGCCAATGCCGAGAGAAACTATTAAATCACAAAAAACATAAAAGAGCAATGAAGTTTTCCACCATTATTATAAGTTACCCACAATTAATACACAGGTTCTGCACCAAATGACCATTTGCACTACATTGACTTTCGTAGTATAGGGTCGACAATTAATATACTCAGTCCTTATGAGGAGCACCAACAATAGATAAAAGTCTCGCTTTGTCGGGAGTTATGAACTCGATTAGAGACAATAATACTTTAAATTAGTGGTCGCTTCCTAAAAAAAGGAGTGAGCTGCAACACCAAGGCCCTTCGCTAAATGCGGGGGCTTTTGGTTTATTTCACTTCCACTAATAAACCTTTTGAATATATGTAGGTTTTAGTAATACTCAAAGTTGGTTCGGCAGACATTGGTTCATTGGTTCTTCTGTCTAAATAAGTGAGTGATATCAGTCCATTTTTTATAGTGATAGTTTTTGGTTCTACTCTGTCTCCAACAAAGATTGCATTGGTGCCAAAGTACTTTAGTGGTGCAGAAACAAACCCTGCAATATATACAAACAATCCTGAACCAGCACCATCTTGTACTAGAACCACAACAGCATCTTCCTTTTTATCATTATTTAGGTCTCCAAATCCCACAATGTCTGTAAGTGATGTTTCTACTACTGCGGAACTTTTGTCTACTTGCTTTTCATTGACTCCATCTTTAAGTGTTAATGCACCATCTTCAAAATCAAATGTGGCATTTGATGGATCAGGGTGAGTAAGTAATGCTTGGTTTGTAACATCGGTCGCAGTTGGGGCTTTAGATGTCTTGTTGTACAAAAACCAAATACCTAAAACAATTAGGACCACTACAACGATTTTTAAGAGTGTTTTCATGCTTCAAGTATACCAAAAAAAGGTATAATTGTTTAATGGAAAATATAACAATAATATTTGATATAGCCATTGCAATAATTTCTGTTTTAGTTTTAATTAAATTAACAGGATATGGTGGAATTATCGGCCAAACATTACAAAAAATTGGCTATGGGATTGTGATTATTGGAGTTTCCCAATTAGTGGAAACAATAGGTCTTTATATATTGGGAAATAAAATGAGCGAAGTTGATATTCTTCATTTTTTTCACCGTTTAATTTTACTAATTGGGGTATTGCTTGTTTATTCTGGATTCAAAAAATTAATGACGAAAGGATAGTTTTTGGCTCCGCGACCAGGGCTCGAACCTGGGACATCCTCCTTAACAGGGAGGCGCTCTACCGACTGAGCTATCGCGGAATGTTCTGATGATATCAAATATACTGATTCAAGCAAATATTTTCTACATATATACTGCAGACAATTACTCTGATTGTGGGGTAAACTAAAGTACAATTAATGCTATGAAAGAAAGATGGAAAAAGCTGTCTTATTTGATGCTAATATTCAGTGTCTATTTTATTGCTGTTCCTTCAACATCTTTTGCCCAAAGTACTCCATCTTCATCAACCAGAATTAATGCTCGAATTTTGCCCACTATTTGGTATTCATCACTATCTATAAAAGAAGGGGATAAAATAAAAATCTATTCAGGTCTTCAGAATAATTCAGGAGTGGATATTAGTGGCACTGTTAGTTTTTATATTGATAACAACAAGGTGGCCTCGGACACCTTTGTATCAAAATCAGAAAGTTTAAAGGATGTCTCTATAAATTGGGTGGCTGAACCAGGGACTCATGAGGTCCAAGTGAAAATAGTTCCTTCATTACCAGCAGACAAAATATTGATTTCTACTGAGACAGATGTATCAAAGATTAGTGTAGAAAGAATTATTACTCAGGAAGTCATTCAAGAATCAATCATGAATACTGCTACCTTGGTGGTAGACAAGGTTGACCAAGCAGCGAACGCTTTGGCAGATAAAGTGATTAGTCTAAAGAGCCCTACAATGAACACATCAGTAACCAATCCTTCCAAATTGACTGGAAGTGTTTTAGGGGCTTCTACTAGCACTAAAGCTAGTGTGAAAAACAGCGAAGTTCAGTCTAATTCACCATTTAATATTGTTTGGGATTTGTTGGCCACACTTCTTAGGCATTGGAAGTGGACCCTTTCTGGTTTGGTGGTTTTGTTTTTGGTTGTTAAACTGATTAATAATAAATAATAATAAAAATATGAAAGGCTTTCATTCAAACATAGAAAAAGACACAGTAGAAAACAATAATTTTCGCAAAGTTCTGTATACAGGCAAACACAGTCAGCTAGTGCTTATGAACCTCAGACCATTAGAAGAAATAGGTTTGGAAGTTCACTCAGATAATGATCAATTTTTTAGAATTGAGAAGGGAATGGGCAAATGCATTATTGATGGTAATGAATATGAATTAACTGACGGTGTGGCCATAGTGGTACCTTCAGGAGCCGAACATAATGTTGTGAATACCTCTGAGACTGAAGATTTGAAGTTATACACCATATATTCACCAGCTCATCATAAGGACGGCATAGTGAGAATGACTAAAGCAGAAGCAGAAGCAGATGGACCAGAGTTCGATGGGGTGACAACTGAATAAGTTAGACTATTTTATCCTTTGAATGTTTTTCTACGTAGTTTTGGTGATAGTCAATAACTGCTGGGATACTGGCGGCAATAGGTAAGGCTAAAAAAGCACCCAAAATACCAAACAAGCTGGCGCCAATAATAACAGCCAAGAAGGCCAAGGCAGGATAAAGGTTCAGTGCCTTATTATAAATAACTGGAGAGATGAAAGCATTTTCTACTTGTTGATAGACAACAAAGATTATAAGAAGAATAAATCCTTTTAGTGGGGTGATACTAAAAGCGATTAATAATGATGGGATAGCTCCTATGGAATAGCCAACCATAGGTAACAAATCTAGTATGCCTGAGAAGATAGCTAAAGGTAATGCGAAAGGGACACTAAGAGCGATTAAACTAATATAAACTACAACTGTGCTGATTATAGAAATCAAGACATTGCCTCGAATATATTGACCAGTCACCCTTGCGACTTCTCCAAGTATCTCTTTTAGTTTTGCCTTTTCCTTATAAGGAAAGATGCTAAGAAAAAGTTTCAGTAACCGCTCATAATCAAAAATAAAGTAGATTGTGAGGATTATTATTGAGGTAATGGATATTATTGTATTGATAATGTCCCATGAATGACTCACGAAGAAACTATAATGAGATTGAAGATACTGGCTTAAGTCAAAGTCCGTTAATGAATTAGAAATTATTGGTATGTTCTTTAGAGCATTATTAAAGTGTGAGATTAATTCAGAATATTGGACACTAAAGCTTGGAATAATGGTGATGCCTATAATAAAGAATGGGATAAGCAGAAGTAAAATAACTACCAATATTGAAAGCAATATAGGAAGTTTTGTTTTTAGATGAATTTTTTGCACTATAGGGAATAAGGAGGCAGATATAACCAAAGAGACTAGTATAATAACTACTGCAGAAATAGCTTTCCACATAAGGAAAATACCCAAACCCATTAAAACCACTCGGCTAAGCGCCTCCCAGCTGAGGAAATGTTCTTGACTTTTCATAAAATTCATTATATCACACAAAATGAACCAAAATATTTCTTTAGTCGTATATGTATTTAGTTAGTAGTGATATTTCTGAAATCACTTATAATTATGTTATTAGAAGCGGTTTGTAATTTGAAACACTATGAAAATAAATCTCAAGGGAACAGGAATTGTGTTAACTGATGCGATTACCGACTATGCCACTAAAAAAATTGGAACCCTTGAGAAGTTTGTAGACAAGAAACTTGATGGAGTGATATTCAGAGTCGAGGTAGGGAAGACGACCAAGCACCACAAGGGTGGTGACGTCTTTAAAGCAGAAGTAAATGTTACTGGTGGTGGACTTGATATATATGCAGTGGCAGAAGCAGAAGATTTGTATGCAGCCATAGACCTCGTAGAAGAAGAAGTGCAGAGGGAATTAGTGCAAGGTAAGACCAGAAAACTAAAACTTCTTCGACGTGGCCAGCGAGCCATAAAAGATTTAATGAAAGATTTTCCTTGGGCATTAAAGCGCTTTAAAAAAGGCAAGGAATAAGGGTAATTCTATATTTTAATATAAGTGCTTGACAAAACCTGTGAAAGGTGTATACTTCTTGTAGAAGCTTTCTTACCGCCTGTGTGGACTAAGCGGTGAGATTGGAACGGGGCTGAAGTGGTCCACAACCAGTTGTTGGGAGAAGTAGAAACCAGTGAGTAGTCAATGTTCGATTGTCCAGCAGACTCGTCCCTCGAGACAGGGAAAAGAGGCGCTGAACAAGCAAGACAGGATTGATTCACCGTAGTACCTACCCGGGAACAAACAACTGGTCGTGTCATCTGCACCGTTCCGTGGATGATAATAGGGGTGTCTCGCATACAAGGCCCCGAAAAAACAGTTGTCCGGGTTTTTTTAAAACCAAAGTGGCCAAGGCCACAAACAATACAGCGCTCCCTTCGGGTGAGCGCTATTTTCATATTAAAAAATTACCTTTGGGTTACCACGGAGATAATCTTTGTATTCCATTTCTTTCTTACCAGGAGGTATAACTCTGTCTGGCACAAATTTATTATCTTCTATATGAGCCTTAGTGATAACTAACTCTCCTTTTCTGGCTCTTGGCCAAATTTCATAAGCACGAACTTTGCGAAGAGCAATTTCTGGAGAATCATTTGTAATATCTGCGTTTTCTTTTCTTATCATCTTTGTATATGATGTGCTCTCGTTTGTTTGCTCAACTTCCTTCACTTCACCATTAATATATTTGGGTAAAATTTCTACGAGCATTTCTCCTCCGACTTTGGCCAATATTCTTTCAGTTTCTGAGTATCCAAGGTTTAGAGGCAACTCAACTTCCTTTTGAGCAAGTATTGGTCCTTCGTCCATTCTTTCATTTATTCTTTGGATAGTAACACCGGTTTTTTCACCACTAAGGATGGCTCCTTGAATTGGTGAAGGTCCACGAAGTTTGGGTAATAGAGATGGGTGAACATTTAAAGTTTTAAACTTCGGCATATAGATAAGCCAATCAGGGAGAATCTTTCCAAACGAAGCTACTATGAATACATCCGCATTAATAGACTCAAGTTTCTCTTTATCTAATGGTTCATGAGCAGAAGTAATAGAGAGTGCTGGTGTGAAGCCATGGTCTACAAGCTCCTTTAGAATAAGTTTAGAAAATTCTGATGAACCAAAATATACAAAGCGAATGTTATTTTGCATTTTTTTGAGGTGGAATGTTTTCCACATTTTCTGCCTTATCAATAAAGAGGACACCATTTAAGTGGTCAACCTCGTGTTGAAATATCTGAGCCATTAATCCAGACGCACCTTTTTGAAATTTTTTGCCGTATTCATCATAGGCTTCAATGGTAGCTTTGCTACTCCTTTCTACTTGTCCATATAGCCATCTTACAGAAAGACATCCTTCCTCCATTTTCTTTTTTGTTTTTGAAAGTTTCTTTATGACAGGATTAATGAAAACCTGATCAGGGAAAATAGATTTTTCTTTTATATCTTCATCATTGTTACTAATTATAGAGATTGTCCTGCCACTTATCACAAATATTCTTAAACTCTCACCAATCTGAGGTGCTGCTATGGCTACTCCATCGTCTTCTTTCTTTAGAGCACGTTTCATCTTTTCCAAAACAATTTGAATTCTTTTTGTCTTAATATCTTCAATTTTTACCGGTTTGGCATGTTGTCTTAGAACCGGTGAAGTCATTTGATGTATTAGTCCTTTCATATAATGCTTATAGGGTCTACTTTAATCAAAAAATCAGAACTAAGCAAAAGTAATTTATCTACAAGATTTCTATTTGGCCACATATCTCGTTTGAGTCTTAGAATCATCGAGAGGTTAATCTTTCCACTTTTCATACCTTTAGATTTCATAAAATCTGGATTAAATTCTCTAAATGTTTGTTCTAGATATACAGATTTCTTCTCTAATTCACTAGGGGTACCTTCTGTGGATACTTTAATGAAAATTGAGATGGGAGGGTATTGAAGTTCGTTTCTTTCTTGGATGTCCTTCCTATAGTACTCAAGTATGTCACCTTTAGAGGACATGGAAAGGATTTCTCTGCCTATATTTCTAGTTTGAATGATGGCCAATGATTCACATTTCTCTAAAATCCTATTAACCAAATAAAATATCCTTTCATTAATATTAAAATCAGGAATTGAAAAGAGTGAATCCAAGGATACAACTCCTACATAAGGAATTTTTTCTAAATAAAGCAGTGCTAGTTCTGTCCCTATTAAAACTCCTTGCTCGTCATTCATGAATTTGCTCACTATTGATAGTGCCTTTGGAGCTGTACTGGCTTTGTCTTTATCCAATATATAAACATTTGCCTCAGGGAAGAGATTTTTGACTTCACTTGAGATTTTGTCTATACCGATGCCTAATGGGTTAAGGTTCCAGCTCGTGCATTTGTCGCACCTTGTTTCAGCTGTCCTCTTGGCTCCACAGGCGTGGCATAAATAAAATCTTTCTTTTGCTTCGTGTAGTACTAGAGGCGCACCACAGTTAGAACACGCAAGCAGGTCTCCACAATCATTACAGATTGTAGAAGAAGCCAAACCTCTGCGTGTCCCAAATAAGAATATTTTCTTCTTTTCATTTAGTGCCCTTTCTATAAGTTCTTTGAGCTCTCTTGAGAATATTCTAAATTTCACTAACTCTTCTTCAGTGAGCTTGGCCGGGGCTTTCATATCAATCAGATTTACAGCTGCATCAAATCTAGTTTTCCACTTTAATGGCGATAATTCTGCAAACTTTCCTTGTTTTTCTAACCACAAAGATTTTATTGACAGCACTGAATCACCGAGGATAAGTGTTTTACCAGTCTCGCGAGCAAGTATTTCAAAAAAAGTTTTTGTATCAATGTAGGGTCTAGATAAAGTCTTATACGAACGAGAATTTTCTCTTTCTATAATTATCGTATTTAAATCCGTTCTATCAAATGCTCCATAAGATGAGGTGGTTACCAATAAAATTGGATGTTTTTCTTTGTGGCATTTAATAAAGGTTTCTTTTAATTTCTTTTGGCTAAGGCCAATAGTAGTGAAGGCAAAGTCCTCAATGCCCTTGGATAATGTCTCAAATGATCTCTTAGCCTCTTCAACAGTTGGAGTAATAAACAAAATTGAACTACCTCGAGCGAAGGATTCTCTAATAATAGTTTTATACTCTCCAAATCTTTCATCAAAAGGTAGTTGAATTAAGAACGGTTCATGAATGGTTTCTGGTTTATTTCTTTCTTTTTGAGTACTTTGAACTAATTCTGGGAAGTCCAAGAAGAATTTCGGCAGGACGGTACTTATAATGTTGCCGGTGGTAGTGGCAAAATAAGTTGCAGTTTGCTCGCAAGCTCTGATGAATCCTATTGAAAGCTTTGTAGAACCACCCTTGGATAGTTTCTTTAAAGCAAACGAAGAACTTTTCAAATCACTCTTTACTGACCTTGCGTCCGAAATATTTGTGACTAAACCAAGTCCTAATTTATTTCTAATACTTATCCTCACAAAAGAACCAACTAAAACATCATCTTTTGTGAAGTAGGAAAGTGAAGAACGAAGCAATGATCTGCTTATAGGGATGACGGTTACTACCTTTAGGGTGTTCTTTTTTCCTTCTCTTTTCATACGGCTATTATAGCGGTATCATAAGGCAATGACAGCCTTTAGGACAAAAAAACTAGGTATTGACCTGGGGACTACAAATATACTCGTATTTGTACCTGGAGTGGGAATAGTACTCAATGAACCATCAGTAGTGGCAGTTTCTCAGGATGACAACAAGATTTTGGCTATTGGAGCTGAAGCAAAAACAATGATAGGTAGAACTCCAGATAATATTGTGGCCTATAGACCAATGAAAGATGGAGTTATCGCTGATTATAGAGTGACCGAAGCCATGCTCCGCTACTATATAAACAAAGCTTTGGGCAAATGGAATATTTTTAAACCTGATGTTTTGATTTCTGTTCCTGCTGGAGTGACTTCTACAGAGAGACGAGCGGTAGTTGAGGCAGCTATAAAGGCTGGAGCCAAGAATGCTTATGTAGTAAAAGAACCAATCCTTGCTGCTATTGGTGCGGGTATACCAATTCAAGAAGCCGCAGGACATATGATTGTAGATATTGGAGGAGGCACAACTGATGTGGCTGTTATTTCTCTTGGTGGTATTGTGGGATCGACTTCTGTGAAGGTGGCAGGGAACAAAATTGATTTGGCCATAGCTGACTATATAAAGAAAACCTATAACCTTGCGATTGGAGACAAAACTGCTGAAGATATAAAAATAAAAGTGGGTTCGGCCGTGCCTCTTGATGAAGAGTTGGTGATGACTGTGAAGGGTAGAGACTTTATATTAGGCTTACCTAGAACTATAGAAATTAAATCAAACGAGATTACCAAAGCCATAGGCAAAGAACTTCGTGAGATGGTGAAAGCTATAAAAGATGTGCTCCAAGAAACTCCTCCAGAACTTTCTTCAGACATTATTGACCGAGGCATAATTATGACTGGAGGTTCTTCTATGCTTCGTCATTTACCAGAACTTGTTTTTAGACGAACAGGAGTGAAAGCAGTTTTAGCCAAAGATGCTCTCTATTGTGTAGCTAAGGGAACAGGAGTTGCTCTTGAACACTTGGAAGTTTATAAGAAATCAATAATAGCCAAGAGATAAGTGAAGCCAATCAAGTTTACTATTCATAAAGAGCTCGATGGGCAATTAGGTCGAGCTGGCAGTATTTCTACTCCGCATGGAGATATTCTGACCCCTGCGTTTGTGACTGTGGGGACAAAGGCCACAGTGAAAGCCCTTACTCCAGAGGATGTACTCAGCGCTGGTGCGGATGTGGTGCTCGCGAATACATATCACCTCTATCTTCAACCAGGAGATGAACGAGTGAAAAAGTTTGGGGGACTACACAAATTTATGAATTGGCACGGGCCTATGATGACTGATTCTGGAGGTTTCCAAGTATTTTCTCTTGGTGCAGCTTATGGTAAGGCGTTGAACAAAGTGGTTTCTATAACTGACCCATCACTCCTTATACCTGAGCGTTCAAATGATAGTGATATTCCTCGTTTAGCTACAATTGGTTCTGATGGTGTGTCATTTCGCTCACACATAGATGGTTCTCTTCACTACATCACTCCAGAAAAGTCCATAGAGATTCAACATAACCTTGGAGCAGATATAATTTTTGCTTTTGATGAATGTACTTCTCCAACAGAAAAATTTGCTTATCAAGAAGAAGCTTTAGACAGAACTCATAGATGGGCAAAGAAAAGTTTTGAATATCATAAATCAAAACCGAATTCCGAAACTCAGGCATTGTTCGGTGTTGTCCAAGGAGGAAGGGAAGAATCTTTAAGGAAAAAATCGGCAGAATATATTTCTAGTTTAGATTTTGATGGTTTTGGAATCGGTGGAAGCTTCGCCAAGGAGGACATGAGTACTGCGGTTAAATGGGTGAACGAAATATTGCCCAAAGATAAACCAAGACACTTATTGGGAATAGGTGAGCCAGAAGATTTGTTTATGGGAGTAGAGAACGGAGTAGATTTGTTTGATTGTGTGGCTCCAACTCGTAGAGCAAGAGGGGGAACTTTGTATACAAATAATGGGACTATAAATATAGGCAATGCACAATTCGTCGATGCTCAAGGACCAATAGATCCAGAATGTGGGTGCTCAACATGCAAAAATTATTCACTCGGATATCTCTCTCACCTGAATCGGTCTCATGAAATGTTGTTTGCCACGCTTGGTTCAATTCATAATCTCTACTTCATCATCAATCTAGTAAAAAAAATGCGTCAGAGTATTTTGGATGGGAATTTCAAAGAATATAAAGAAAGTTTTTTAAAAAAATACTTAAAATAAGCAATTTGCTATAATACGCAAATATGACAATTTTTAAGATTAAAAATGACTTTAAACCAGCTGGAGACCAACCCAAGGCCATTAAAGAGTTGGTCGAAGGTATAAAGAAAGGTAAACGTTACCAAACTCTTTTGGGTGTGACTGGTTCAGGGAAAACTTTCACTGCGGCGAATGTGATAGAGCAAATAGGCAAGCCAACTCTCGTCATTGCCCACAACAAAACCCTTGCAGCTCAACTCGCTCAGGAGTACAGAGAATTCTTCCCAGACAACGCCGTGCACTACTTTGTGTCTTACTACGATTACTATCAACCAGAGGCCTATATGCCGGTCACAGATACCTATATAGAGAAGGAAGCGATGATTAATGAAGAGATTGACCGACTTAGACACGCTTCAACTCAAGCCTTACTCACAAGAAAAGATGTGATTATTGTGGCTTCAGTGTCTTGTATTTATGGTCTTGGTTCACCAGCAGAATATGAGAAAGTAAATATGAAGATAGTAAAAGGGGACAAACTTAGTCGCGCAGATTTTATCCGTGACCTTATTGACATACATTTCTCTAGAACTAACGCAGATGTGAAGCCAGGGACATTTAGAGCCTTGGGGAATGCAGTAGAGATAATGCCCACAGGTGAAAGAATGATTTATAGAATTGAATTAGAAGAAGGACAAATTAAATCTATAAAACGTATTGATGCAGTCAGTCGAACTATAATTAGTGAACCAGATTCATTTTTCCTCTTTCCAGCCAAACACTTTATTACTGATGAAGACACAAACAAAAAAGCTGTACAAAAAATAAAATTAGAATTAGAAGAACAGTTAGAGAAGTTTAAGAAGGAAGGCAAGTTGCTCGAAGCCGAACGGTTAAAACGCAGAACCACATGTGACCTTGCGATGATAAGAGAGATTGGATACTGCAACGGGATAGAAAACTATTCTCGTCTTTTCTCAAATAGAAAAGCTGGAGAAGCACCCGATACTCTGCTCTCGTACTTTCCACACAAAGCAGATGGTTCACCAGACTTCCTCACAGTCATAGACGAATCACACGTGTCACTCCCACAAATAGGAGGAATGTACGCAGGTGATAAATCGAGAAAAGATACGCTTATAGAACACGGTTTTAGACTACCCTCAGCTCGAGATAATAGACCACTTAGAATAGAAGAATTTAAGGACAGAGTCGGTCAAATAATATTCACCAGTGCTACTCCAGGTAAATTTGAACTAGAACATAGTGGGGAATTAGTTGAGCAAGTTATTCGTCCAACTGGTCTTATTGACCCAGAAGTAACTATTCGACCTATCCAATCCAAAGGTAAATACGAAGGACAAATAAAGGATTTTATAGATGAGACAGAAAAAGCTATCAAGAAGGGCGGGCGAGTGATAGCTACAACCTTGACCAAGAAAATGGCAGAAGATTTGGCTGAATATTTGAAGGAAAAAAAGATAAAAGCAAGGTACCTACATAGTGAGATAAAAACAATAGAGCGAATAGAAATTTTGACTGAATTTAGAAAAGGAACTTTTGACTGTTTAGTAGGTGTGAACTTGCTTCGAGAAGGCTTGGATTTACCCGAAGTTACATTTATAGGAATTTTGGATGCAGACAAAGAAGGTTTTCTCCGCAGTGAGACATCACTTATACAAATTATTGGTCGCGCTGCGAGAAACCTTGAAGGCAAAGTTATTCTTTATGCAGACAATGTCACTGGTTCTATAGAGAGAGCAATGAGTGAGACTCTAAGAAGAAGAAAAATCCAGATTGCATACAACAAAAAACACAACATCACTCCAATTAGTATTAAAAAGAAAATTAAAGATATTACTGATACATTAGAACGTGAACACCATAATGCTGTAGGTCTACTTATGGAAACAGATGAGGTTTTGTTTATGAAGAATCCAAAGAAATTTATTAAAACAAAAAGAGAAGAAATGGAAGAAGCGGTGAAGGATTTAGACTTTGAAACAGCAGCGATAATTAGAGATGAAATCAGAATGCTCGAAGCAAAATTAGAAAAGAAAAAAGCAGCCTGACTAGGCTGCGTGTGAGTGACACGAGGTGCGGAATGATTGACGAACAGAGCGGGGGCGTTTGTTTTTCTTACGCATCGAATCAAAGAACCTGCGCGATGAGCGTTTACGGCACGGGTGTCCGTAGTGCCAGTGTTCCTTTACCTCCGGCGGAAGGTCGGGTCGTTCGCAATGGCAGACATAGGGCTTCAACCCTTTGTCTCCAACTTTTTTCGCTGCGGCATATGCTTCACCGCGAGTGCGATACCAATTCTTCTTGCGAGTGCAGCTTTTCCACCGAAATTCGCTGGGTGACATTTCGCCCCGGGTTAAGTGTGAAGAACGCCCTTATTAAAAATATCACGTGCGATTTTTATTTAAATACAAAAAGGTGGATAAGAATTATTTAGGATGATATAATCCGTTCGTGTCAAACCCTATGGGCCAACCCGTGGGGGATTTGAGTATATGGAGAAAAATAAAAACAAAAATAAAGAGGATTTAATCATAGTGAAGGGTGCCCGAACACACAATCTAAAGAACCTAAGTGTGGAGATGCCTCGCAACAAAATGATTGTTTTCACAGGACTTTCTGGTTCAGGCAAGTCTTCTTTGGCTTTTGATACTATTTTCGCAGAAGGACAAAGGCGCTATGTAGAATCACTATCTTCTTATGCTCGCCAGTTTTTAAAACAAATGCAGAAGCCTGATGTAGATGAAATTAGCGGTCTGTCTCCAGCCATATCCATTGATCAAAAATCCCGTTCAAATAACCCTCGTTCAACTGTGGCCACTATCACCGAGATATATGACTATCTACGTATTTTGTATGCTCGTATTGGCCGGCCACACTGTTTAGTGTGTGGTTCAGAAATCAAGAAACTTTCAAATGAAGAAATAAAAACATTTGTCTTAGAAAAAATTGCCACTTATTCAACTGAAAATAAATCTAAAAAGATTGCCTTACCTGTTTATGTAGAAATTTATTCTCCAATAGTTCGAGGTAGAAAAGGAGAATACTACCAACTTCTATATGACCTCTTAGGTAAGGGCTACACTGAAGTATTGGTTGATGGAGAAAGAAAAAAACTTCGAGAGAGAATAGTGCTGACTAAAACCAAAGTACACAATATATCAGTACTGGTTGATTCAATTAGCCTGAATGAATTTAAAACAGATGAGAAAACTGCGAGCGAAAGGTTGAGTGAAGCAATAGAGAAAGCTATTCATGAATCAGATGGACTTTTAGTAGTTAGATTTAGAGATTTGGCAGATGAACAAAAACCAAAGAAAGAACAAAAAGAGGTAGAAGAATTTCTCATGTCTGCGAAGTGGGCTTGTCCAAAAGACGGATTCTCTTTCCCAGAAATTGAGCCTCGTTTGTTCTCTTTTAACTCTCCATATGGTGCATGCCCAGAATGCAATGGTCTAGGGACAAAATATCTGTTTGGTAATACTCCATGTGAAAAGTGTAAGGGTAAAAGACTTAGAGAAGAAGCCTTGCATGTTTTGATTGGTGGTAAGAATATTGTTGAATTAGTGGCTCTGTCTATTCATGATGCAAATGAATTTTTTAAAAAATTAAAATTAACAATCAGAGAGAAAAATATTTCTAAGGTGGTGACCAAAGAAATCGAAGCCAGACTAGATTTTATGTTAAACGTGGGTATTGATTATTTAACCCTAGACAGACGAGCTCACACACTCTCGGGTGGAGAAGCTCAGCGTATTAGACTTGCGTCTCAGCTCGGTTCTGGTCTTGTGGGAGCCCTCTACGTGCTCGATGAGCCAACTATAGGTCTACACAGCAGAGATAATGATAGGCTAATAAAAACTCTTCATGAGCTACGCGATTTGGGGAACACTATACTTATAGTTGAACACGATGAAGATACAATATATTCTTCTGATTATATTGTGGACATTGGTCCGGGCGCAGGCACACACGGTGGGCATGTGGTAGTGGCTGATTATTTGGACACTCTCCTCACAGCTAAAAAAAATGATTCAAAATCTTTAACTCTTTCTTATCTCAGAGAAGAATCAAGAATTGAAACTCCAGAAGTTCGAAGAACTAGTGAAAAGGGTGAAATAAAAATTCGCGCTGGGAAAATATTTAATATTAGACATTTGAATGTTGATATTCCCCTTGGTCGACTTATTGCAGTCACCGGAGTGTCTGGCTCAGGGAAATCTTCTTTTGTTTATGAAATTTTATACAAAAATTTACAAGCAAGATTAGAAAAAAGATATAGAAGTGCAGAGACATACAATGCTCAGTCTTTCACTGGTAGTGAGTATATTGGGAGAGCCATCATGATTGACCAGTCACCAATTGGTCGAACACCAAGAAGTAATCCAGCAACTTATACTGGAGCATTTACATTTATTCGTGATCTCTTCGCAGAGTCTGCAGAAGCACGTGCTCGTGGATGGAAAGCTAATAGATTCTCATTCAATGTGAAAGGAGGTCGGTGTGAGACCTGTCAGGGCAATGGCATGATTGAAGTTGAGATGCATTTCCTTCCAACTGTCTATGTGCCTTGTGATGTCTGTAAGGGTAAAAGATTTATGAAAGAAACTCTGGAGGTTGAATACAAAAAGAAAAATATTTTTCAAATCCTAGAGATGACTGTTGAAGAAGCTTTAAAGTTTTATGAAGATATACCAGCAATCTATGACAGATTAAAATGTTTATGTGATGTTGGGCTTGGTTATCTTAAATTAGGTCAATCTGCTACCACTTTGTCTGGTGGGGAGGCCCAAAGAGTGAAGATTGCTTCCGAACTCTATCGTCCTCAACATCAAAAAACTATTTATATTTTGGACGAACCAACTATAGGACTCCATTATGAGGATGTGAAAAAACTTATAGAAATTCTCCAAATACTAGTAGACAAGGGCAATACAGTAATAGTCATTGAACACAATCTAGATTTTATTAAGAGTTGTGATTATGTATTAGATATTGGTCCAGAAGGTGGAAACAATGGTGGGGAATTAGTGGCTCAAGGGACACCTGAGGAGGTGGCTAATACAGATACTCATACAGGTGTTTATCTAAGAAAAATACTTAAAAAGCCTCGCCCGTAGGCTATGGCCGAGGGAAAGAAAAAAGCAGAGTGCTAGCTCTGCTACCCATCGACGAGTGTCTGCCCGTTGCCTATTCGGCGAAGTGGGAGATCAAGCTCGAGAGGGTAATTCGGCATGCTCCCGTCTTCGTGCACAAGATCAGATATGTGCACAAGAATCATGTAGAGCTCGAACCAATCGGATCGTTTCATTAGTTGTTACTCGCTCGATGCTGGTCGGGTTTCAGTCACTCCATCGCATCTCATCCTTGTATCTACGAGCGCTGAGTGATCAGGAGTTGAAGTTCGAAGCATCAACAATGTTTCTCTGTTGAGCTCGCGAACAGTCTTCTTGGCTTTAGGTTCACCTTGGCCATCTTTTGCACATGGCATTCAAAGCTCCGGCTGAGGGTTTGTGCGAAGTCTTTTATGATAGTAAGATAGAAACAATGAACAGTCAAGACTACAAGAAAATAGCCTTACCTGATGCACCGGGGGTGTATTTTTTCCTCGGACTTAAAAATGCCTCGCCCAAAAGCCTACGGCCGAGGGAAATCTTATATATAGGCAAGGCTACTAGTCTAAAGGATAGGGTGAAGAGTTATTTCTCAAACGATCTCATAGATACTCGTGGACCAAGATTAGTTCAGATGGTAGAAAAAGCTCAAAATATTAAATTTATTGAGACTCAATCTGTGCTCGAAGCACTTATACTTGAAGCCAGTCAAATCAAAAAACACCAACCATATTTTAATTCTAAGGAAAAAGATGATAAGAGTTATAACTATGTGACCATTACCGATGAAGATTTTCCTCAAATATTTATCACACGTGGACAAGGTACTTATGGCCCCTTCCCAAATGGTAGTGAACTAAGAGAAGCTCTAAAGATAATCAGACGAATATTCCCATATAGAGACAATAAGTGCACCATGAAGAAACCCCTCGGCCATAGCTCGGCCACGGGCGAGGCTTGCTTTAATTCGCAAATAGGTCTTTGCCCTGGTGTTTGTGCTGGTCTCATGAGCAAGAGAGATTATAGAAAGCGAATTAAGTACATCAAACTTTTCTTTGAAGCCAAGAAAGATTTACTTATAAAAAATATTGAGAAAGAAATGAAACAGTTAGCTAAATTAGAAAAATTTGAAGAAGCAGAAAAGCTGAAGAGAACATTATATGCTCTCGAACATATTCAAGATATTGCACTAATAAAAAGAGATATAGAGAGAGGAACTTTAGAGAATGCTTATAGAATAGAAGCCTATGACATTGCGCATTTATCAGGCAAAGATACAGTTGGAGTGATGACTGTGGTATTAAATGGCGAATTAGCCAAAGATCAATACAGAAAATTTAAAATAATTGGACAAAATAAGAAAGTAAACATTGATGATACTGCTAATCTAAGGGAAATAATTAGACGCCGTCTTGGACACGCAGAGTGGGCACTGCCAAATCTTATAGTCATAGATGGGAGCACCGCCCAGATAAATGCAGCAAGGAGTGTATTAAAGGAAAGAGGATTTCTAATAGAGATAGTTTCAGTAGTAAAGGATGAAAGGCACAAGGCTAAGGACATGATTGGTCTAAAAGGCACTGTAGAAAAGTGGGGTAGATCAATTCTTCTAGCTAACTCTGAAGCACACAGGTTCGCCATAAATTTTCATCGCAAATTGCGAAGCAAGGGATTTAGGATATAATTTCTGCATGGGTATTTCTTCTAATTCAAAAATCAAGGTAGCCGTTCTTCGAGGAGGACCTTCTCAGGATTATGATGCTTCACTCAAGACAGGTGAATACGTTCTTTATTTACTTAGAGAAAAATTAGAAAACTATGAACCGATAGATATTTTTATATCTAAGGATGGAGAGTGGCATCTAAAAGGAGTAAGGGTAGAACCTCATAAGGCACTCGAATATGCTGATATGGTTTTCAATGCTCTTCATGGCAAGTATGCCGACGAAGGCGGTGTACAGAAGATGCTTACTGCTATGAACAAACCTTATACAGGTTCATCAGCTTTAGGTTCGGTGATGGCACTTAATAAAGATTTGGCCAAGAGTGCGTATTTGAATCATGGACTTTTCACTCCTCGCCACGAGATGGTGACTTCAGAAGATGAATTGGATAGATTAGTAGAAATTTTTAGAAATTATATGCATCCCTTGGTGATTAAACCAAATACAGAAAATTCTAGAAGAGGTATAAAACTGGCATATACCTTCGAAGAGTTGGCTAAGTATATTGATGAAGCACTAGAATATTCTCCAAAGGTTATGGTTGAAGAATTTATTAGGGGTAGGGAAGCACGATGTGGGGTGATAGAAGGCTTTAGAGGTGAAAAGTATTATGCCCTAGTCCCCGTAGAAGTGGTTACTCCAAGACGCAACAAAAGTTTGCCTGATTATGATTTGAAATTTAATTCTGTTCATGATTATTTGGATAAGAGTACTTTTACCCCCAGAGAGAACAAAGTTCTTGAACATGTAGCCAAAATGGCGCATGAAGCACTTGGATTGAGGCATTATTCTTGTACAGATTTAATTATGACTCCCCAAGGCAAGGTTTATGTTTTGGAGACAGGGACCTCACCTGATTTATCCAAAAATTCCCTCTTTCACAAGTCACTTGAGAGCTTAGGAGCCTCCCCAGAGAGATTTTTGGAGCATATTTTGATATTGGCGCGCGAATCCAAATAACTTGCTATAATTGTTTTATTAAGAGTAACCATCAAAAAATGCTTAATTTTGATATTCCCCCACAGGAACCAGTAAAAAAAGAAGGACCAGATATAGAGAATCCAGATATTCCGTTTGTAAGATTTCCTGTTGAAGCTATAAAAAGAATGAAGGAGAAAGAGGGATTAACTGATGCAGAAATTTTGCAGAGAGCTAGAGATGCTGCTAGAGATATTATGCTGGCCAACGAAGAAAAAGATAAAAAAAGGAGAAGGGCCTAATTTCCTTTTTTCCACTTAAAACCTTCCATAGTCATCCCAACTCTGGTGATAACTACAAATCCAACAGCCCAAGCGATTGGGAGCCATGCTGGTATACCCATAAGTGATGCATCCTCCCAAAACTGTTTACGAGAGATTAGTCCTAGAACAATTTCTATAAAAGAACCTATTACTAATCCTAGTAAGAAAACCTTGTACTCGTTCTTATGAGTTTTAACTTTGAATATTAGGGCGGTGAACAAGATGGCAATAATAGTCAGGCTAAGTTCTGACATATGTGCCAAAGCTTTAAAAATAAAAAACATTATAAACAAAGCCAGAGGCACTACTACATTTCCATTTTCTTTACTGAACAAATCCATTTGGTGGACCCTACCGGATTCGAACCGGTGACCTCCTCATTGCAAATGAGGCGCTCTACCAACTAAGCTAAGGGCCCAAACTACTACAAGCGATAATAATAGTGGACAAAGGCCGAAAAATCAAGAAAATATAGTGTATTGGGCCTATAGTATAGTAGTAACACACGTCCATGGCATGGACGAATCGCGGGTGCGATTCCCGCTAGGTCCACTAATAAATAATTATGAATATAGAAAATAAGCAAAATCAGGAGGGTCAAAATGAAAAAAAATCAATAGAATTTCATCTTAAGGCAAGACTGGAGAAACCGGATATATATCCTACAAGGTTTCAAGTTCCTGATGATAAAGTTGATTGGGCAGTAGATTTCCCGGAATATAGTCCTGTTAGGTTCACAGCGGAAAAAGTTTTAATTGAGGCGCAAAAGCAAAATGGTTGGGCTGAGTCAGAAGATATAAGTGCAGTAAAACAAAAACGAGAATTTCATAGTTATGAGGACGTCTTAAATTTTGATAAGAACGGCCTACCATTAAACCCTAGGGGTAGAACTGGAATAGAAGGTCGTGGTTTATTAGGCAAGTGGGGAGCCAACTTTGCTGCTGATCCAATAGTCACTAGGCTCAATCCACAAACAGGTTTGCTTGAGATGCTAGCTATACAGAGGAATGATAATGGTGAGTGGGCCATACCAGGAGGTATGGTGGACGAAGGGGAGTCGGCCACAGAAACTCTAAAGAGAGAGTTTAAAGAGGAAGTGGGAATTGATTTGGATATGAGTGATGCTGTGGAAGTATACAAAGGCTATGTAGATGATCCAAGAAATACTGATAATGCTTGGATGGAAACAACAGCGCGACACAAACATCTACTTAGTGAATTAGCAGAAAGATTAAATCCTGAGGCAGGTTCAGACGCAAAGGACTTTCAGTGGCTTGCCTTGAATAAGGAAAGTATGAGCACCTTATATGCGAGCCACAGTGATTTAATTCGAAAGGCAATTAAGTCATTTTATGATAGAGAAAAAGATAACCTTTCTACAATAATGAGACAGCAACTAGAAGAAATATTGCTCATAAACTAAGCTAAACATATTGCAATTTATTGACTGAGTGGTATAGTAGTCCAATGGATACAAATGAAAAAATAATAGGTTATTGCGTAAAATGCAAAGAAAAGAGAGAAATGAAGGATGTTAAAAAGGTTGAGATAAAGCCTGGACGTCCAGCAGCAAAAGGTACTTGTACCGTTTGTGGCACAGGAATGTACAAAATCCTTCCTTCAGCAAAAAAGTAATTTAATAAAATAACGTTATTCAAAAAGACGGCTTGAGCCGTTTTTTTGTTTGGAAAAATGACTAAGACTGAGTATAATGGCTGTATATGGGAATCAAAAGCTTTTTCACCAGACAAATATTAAAATCCAAAATGAAGGGTGTGCCTGAGGCTCAGCAAGAGAAATTAATAAACGCCATGGAAAGAAATCCAGAATTTTTCAAAATGATAGGGGAGGAGATAGAAGCTAAGAAGAAAGCCGGCAAATCAGAAATGGAAGCCTCTATGGAAGTGATGCGCAAACATCAAGCAGAATTTCAAAAGTTACTATGAGTAGAAAAAGCAAAAAAGTTTTTATTTTGCTCGGACATCCAGACACAGATAGTTTGAACGGTACTTTGGCTAATGAATATGAACGTGGTGCAATGGAGAATGGTCATGAAGTAAGGAGAATGAATGTAGGGGAAATGATATTTGATCCAATGCTTCATCATGGTTATAGATTAAGACAAGAACTCGAGCCAGACCTACTCTCCTTTCAAGAGAATATTAGATGGGCAGATCATTTTGTTATTATTTATCCTTCTTGGTGGTCTACAATGCCTGCGAAGCTTAAAGGTCTATTTGATAGAGCTTGGTTACCTGGGTTCGCTTTTAATTTTCCTGAAAAAGGATTTTTATGGAAGAAACTAATGAAAGGTAAGTCTGCATCAATGATTATTACTTCTGATACAGCTCCAATTATTCAAAGAATTATTTTTGGTGATACTACGAATGAATTAAAAAAGGGTATCCTTTGGTTCGCTGGATTTGGACCTATTTATGTACACAAATTTGGTTATCTAAAACACTTTGGGATGTGGCGTAGAGAAAGGATGAAAAGAGCTGTGTATGATTTGGGCAGAAAATCTAAGTAGTCTAAATTTCCAAGAAATGTTTGTTTATATGAATATTGTAATGGATTGAATAGTCCGTCGGCTTTGTTGTTATAGAAACCCTAAAAATAACAACAATATGAAATCATTAATAAAATCTGCTTATAACCCAATTGCAGTGGGAGTAATACTCGCTTCTGCTCTTTTTCTGTTCGCAAATAATGCCCTTGCTTATGCAAATCCCGCTGTAGTTAATCTTGGTGGAGCTGCAAACTTCGCAGTTCTATCTTCAACAGCAATTACTAATACTCCAGCTTCAGTCATAACTGGGGATATTGGGGTTAGCCCAGCTGCAGCTACATTCATAACTGGCTTCACTTGTCCTGCTGTCACAGGAACTGTGCATGTAGTCAGTGCTGGTGGTCCCACTCTAGCATGTCAGACAATTGACCCCGCTTACCTTACTCCAACTGTTTTAGAGTACGAGGCTGCTTATAGTGATGCACAAGGAAGAACTGCTGATGCCACTATCACTACAGCACTTGATGGTCTTACATACACACCAGGTGTATACAGTGCAGCGAATCTTGATTTGAACAACGGCAGTAGTGTCACATTAGATTGTAGTAGTAATGCGAATGGCGTTTTCATTTTTCAAACAGCCGGACACCTAAATGTTGGCACGAGTGCTCATGTGAACATTGGTAGCTGTAATTCAGGGAACATTTTCTGGGTTGTTGCGGGTACTACTAACATCCTCGGAGGGACAGGCACAGAGTCTACATTTCAGGGTACAGTTCTTGGTGGCCAGGGCACAACAGAAATATCCTTAGGCGTTGGTTCAACTATACTTGGAAGATTGATGAGCGATAAAACTATTTCACTACAAGGAAATATAATTACTGTACCCACGACTCCTCCAGTACCTGGTCCAATATTCATTGATTTGAATACCAATGGAACTCTGGATTCAGGAGAACAATCATTCACTACTATCCAAGCAGCAATAACTGCAGCAACAATAGGAGATAAAATCATTCTTACTTCAGATATAACCACCACAGCACAAATTCTAATCAATAAAGCTCTTACAATTGATGGTCTTGGACATACACTATTTGCGACAATAACTAGCGGGGCAAACTCAGCTATAACAATTAGTGCAAATGATGTCACTATTAAAAATCTTGTAGAAAATGGTACTGGAAGTACAGGTATTCATGGGTTCAATATTTATCAAGCAAGCAATGTAACTCTTGATGCTGTAACCGCTTCAAACAATAATAAATCTGGAATTACAGTAAACGGTTCAGTTGTAACAGTTAATAACATTAAAACAGCCGGTAATGCGTGGGGTGGTATCAATGTTGATTTGGGCAGTGGTGTTGTTGGTCCAGCTACACTCACAGTAAATGGCACCAGTGCTCACACTGAGGTTAACGCAGATATCTGGAAAGATGACAACGCAAAGATGAATGTGACAGTAGTAGATACCAACCATCAATATTCTAATTCAACTTATACTCATGATGTAAGTATTGTTGGAACAAAATACAAACTTCTTGTAGCTGAGCAAACACCTCCAGAAGAAGTTGACACCACTCCTGCTGTGCCAGTTCCTGGAGGACACAGAAGGAATAATAATGCTGCTACACCATCACTACCATCACAGGCTTCTCCTGTCGCTGTAGGACGTGTCCTTGGTGCCTTCACTGGACCAGATGGCTCAAGTGAAACATCACTTCAAATCATTGCTATTAAAACTCAACTTGTTGGTCTAATCAGAGAGTTAATCGCAATGCTCCAGATACAACTACAAGCAGCTAAGGATGCTGGTCAGTACTAAAAAAGCTATCAACAGTTTCTACACATGTTAGACACTTTGTCTACATTGACACCTCTATATATAAGGCGTATACCGAAAGCAACAACTTATTAGAGGTGTTTTTGTGTGTTAAGTTGCCTTAATCAAGTATTATTTAAATTAACTAGTATTAATAACATTAAAATGAAATCTTTAATCAAATCAGCTTACAGGCTAACAGCCGTGGGTGGAATCCTCGCAGTAGCCTTCTTCGCTTTCGCGGGGAATGCGAAAGCGTATACTCAAGCAGACTTTGCAGCATTTGATGGTGTTAATATCGGAACAAACAGTTATACGGTAAGTTCTGATATTACAGCGACATATATTAGTGGTACTGGTACTGAAACTGATCCAGTTAAGTTAACGTTAACAGGACATGCACCAATAATAACCCCATGGTTTGGCCAAAATTGGACAACGTATAACTATGTAGCAATAGGAATTAAACTACCGACGACAGGTTTTATTGGAACCCAAATAACTGGTGGAACTGCTGTATATCAAGCAGATGTGATGAGATATGATGATCTGACTAACTTTCCGAATGGCTATTACACAGTAGGATATGGAAGTATCCCATTGGCAACAGGAGGTGCCGCGCTCGGTTATTTGGACTATGAATTCGCAGCTAATTCAAATAATACTAAGAAAGACGGATTAGTTAAACTGAAAGTAATTTGGAATACAGATAGTGCACCCGAATATTTCACGATTGATATTAACGGCCTGCAATTAGATACCGCTACACACAAGTTTGTTTCTACTATTGGACAACTTACGTCAGCACTTGCTGCCGCAAATTCTGGCGACACAATTACACTAACCTCCAACATAACCACAAGTTCTGAGCTTGATATAAACAAAGCTCTAACACTAGATGGTGCAGGACATAAATTAAGTGCTTCTTTTTTGAGAACAGATAATAGTAATAATTCTGCTATAGGAATTAAAAGTGTTGACGGTGTAACAATAAAAAATCTTATAGTTGACGGAACAGGTGGGAGTTCAGTTTGGTTGAGTCAACTTCACGGGATAAATATATATTTATCAACAAATGTAAACTTGAATGATGTAACAGCAATGAATTTTGGTGGTGCCGGCATTAATGTTAACGGTTCTTTAGTAACTGTAAACAACATCACAACATCAGGCAATTCATGGGGCGGTATTAATGTTGATAGACCAACAGTTACAAATACAACCACACTAACAGTAAATGGAATAAGTTCTCACAACGAAGTTAATGCTGCAATATGGAGAGATGATAATGCAAAAACAAACGTAACTGTTATAGATATGGATCACCAGTATTCTCAATCCACATATACTCATGATACAAATGTTGTAGGAACCTTGTGGAAGTTACTTGCAACAGGTCAAATTGTTCCAGAAAATGGTGAGGCTACAGTTACTCCAACAAATAAAGAAGTTGTTGTTACTGCAACGACACCAATCACGGTTAATCTGGGAAGTGTTGAAGACGCAACTATAAACTTTGATTCACTTATTACAAATGGAGAAGGAGTTATTCCTCAGACAACCATTATTTCAAATGTTGCAGAAGTAAAAATTGATGATGGTACAAAAGTCACTGCAACTGATACTAATTGGAATGGAGTGATGCAGGCACCAACAGCCGGTGATACATCAGGAACAGCTCCTGCCAGTTTCTCTGTTGGTAATACGGTTATTGAAATGGGTTCATCTCAATATACTCTGAACTTTGACAAGGCGGTGAAGATTACACTTCCTGGTGTCACAGGTAGAGTTGGTTATAGACCAGCTGGTTCTACAGAGTGGCAGCTAATTACAACTCAGTGCACAAGTTCAACAGTTCCAGGTATCACCTCTGGTGAATGCTATGTTGCTGAAGGTGGAAATACTGTCATTTGGACTTACCACTTCACATCTTTTGGAGGACTAGAACCCATTTCTGTAAATAAATCTGGTGGAAGAAGTGGTGGAGGCAGAGCCACAATCTTACCTCCTCAAGCCTCTCCTGTAGCAGTAGGACGAGTACTCGGCGCAGAGACAGAAAATGCTGCAGCTGTAGCTCTACAGATTGCCTCCATTAAAGCTCAGTTAGCAGATTTGATTAGACAACTAATTACTCTTCTTCAAGCTCAGATAGATTCACAGAGATAATTAGGATTAGATAAATATTAAAAACTACCCTATTTAGGGTAGTTTTTATATGCACTTTTTATCTATTGACACACGGTGTTATTGAGAGTATACCGAGGGTATCAAATATGTTGACAAAGACAAAAAATTATAGGCAAGCAAACTATGTAGTGTTTTTAGCACTTGTTTTTACTGTAAATTTTTTATTTGTTTCTACTACCTTTGCAGTCGGTTCTACCCAACAAACAATTTTGTTTGCTTCCATACCAGATAAGATTTATGGGGATAGTGACTTTATCATTAATGCCACATCAACAGATTCTGTTACTGGAGAACCTACAGGACTACCAATTAACTTTGTTCTAAATCAAGGACCTTGCTCGATTAATTTGGTATCAGGAAGTACAACAATTCACATCATCGCAGCTTCAAGTACTCCATGTAGACTCAAGGCAAACCAGGAAGGAAATGATACTTATGCGCCTATTGATAATGTTAACGTATCATTTTTAGTGTCACCCAAACCAATTACTATAAGTGTTTCTAATACAGAAAATAAAATTTTTGGAGAGCCAGATCCGGAGTTTGCATATACTGGAGCAGATTCCTTATGACGTTTAATGCGGGTATGCTGAATATTGATGCGAGACCTTTAACTATAACTGGTGTGACAAATTCAAAAATATATGATGGTTCAATTTCAGCTGCTGCCATTCCAATAATCACCTCAGGCACATTGGCTCCTGGTGATGTGGCGACCTTGTCTGAAACTTATGACTCTGAAGGAGTCGGCTCTGGCATAGCACTTAATGTTGATATTTTGATAAATAATGCTCTTGGTGCAGATGTAAGTGACAACTATATTACTACAACAATAAGTGGTGTTGGAGATATATTAGCAGTCCCTCAAGAGGTTCAAACACCAGAGCCTGTAAGGAGCTCTGGTGGGGGAAGATCGACATCAAGATTACAGACATCTACAGCTTTAACCGCACCAACGGTTGGTCGTGTTCTTGGTGCAGAGACAGAGAACACTGCTGCTGTAGCTCTACAGATTGCCTCAATCAAAGCTCAACTGGCTGATTTAATTAGACAATTAATAGCACTTCTACAAGCACAGATTCTTTCTGCACAGTAGAAATAAAATCAGAATAATCAAACAAAAAACTTGCCCATAGACTTGGGTGAGTTTTTGATTTATAATCATATTATGATTAAGTGGTTCAAAAAACACTTTATACCTCATGAAGGCAATGACCATCAGCCTCATTTTCTTCGTACCAAAAATATTCGAGCAGTCGTTCTAATTCTTTTTGTTTTGGAGTTAGGAGTTTTTGCCATTCCTTATATACCTGCAATAGGTCCAGCATACAACAATTACCTCGCAGCAGTTTTGCCCGGAGTGTTGGACAGTCTTTCTAATCAAACAAGACAAGAAAATCATTTAGCCACCCTTACTGTTAGCCCACTCTTAAATAAAGTGGCTGAACTGAAAGCGAAGGACATGGCAGAAAAAGGATACTTTGCCCACACCAGTCCCGAAGGCAGAGCGCCTTGGTATTGGTTCGATAAAGCTGGTTATAAATATTTGTTCGCTGGAGAGAACTTAGCAGTAGACTTCACTGATTCAAAAGATGTTACTTTGGCCTGGATGAATTCTCCTACACATAGAGCCAATATAGTGAAAGGCGTCTATACAGAAATGGGTACTGGAGTAGTGAGTGGTAACTTTGAAGGTCACCCAACTATTTTTGTTGTCCAAGTCTATGCGAGACCACTAACTACGATTGCTACTGTTTCTGAACCAAGTGCAGTTTCAAATATTAAGCCAACAACAACTCAAACTACTAAGACTGTTGAATCCAAGGTCCTCGGTGCAGAAGTGGCCTTAGATGCAAACGTCACTTCACCCACACAACCTAAATCAAATTTGCTCATGCAGTATGTTACTTCTCCTGGACGTGTAGCCAATATGATTTTTGTTATTTTGGGCATAATGATTTTACTCGCCTTAGTACTGAAATTATTTATAAGAACAGATAAACGACATCCAAAACTCATTACCAATGGACTTGTTGTTTTGGTACTAATCTTTGGAATTTATAGTGTGAATAGTTACATAACCAAGAATAAAATTTCACATAATATTACTTTCTACAGCTTTAACAATGAGAACCTTACTGACACTTACTAGAGCACCTCTATTTCAGAAATTTTATTTGATTTAAATTCATATAGACTGGCTGGTCGGGAACGATTACCAATTCTCTTGTGATGTAGTCTCTCTAGTATCTTTAATTTCAATATTTTCTTCCTAAAATTACGCTTATCCAAATCAGCCTTGAGGATACTCTCGTATGCTTGTTCGAGTTCAGTGAGAGTAAATTCTTTGGGCATCAGTTTGCACATCAATGTTGTATAAGTGATTCTTGATTGGAGTCTCCTTAGAGCTACTTTGAGAACTTCATCGTGGTCATAGGCAAGATTTGATAATTGATCAACATGTTTCCATGACAATTCTCTAGTATTAATTTTTTCTGTTTCAGTTAATGATTCCCATGGCACTAATCCAATATAGGCGACTGCCACAACGCGTCCACGAGGATCTCTATTAATGCGGCTAAATGTATATAATTGCTCAATATGAATTTTTTTAGTTGAAATCATGCCCGCTCTATCTTTCACTAGACGTACTACCGCTTGCTCAGCTGTTTCAGTAGGGAGCATAAGGCCACCAGGAAGTCCTGGTCTATCTACAAAGTGGGGGATATGGTTGACTTTCATGATGCGGACAAGAAGTTCCTTATTGTGAATAGTGAATAAGGCTATATCTGCGGCCAAGACAGCGAAACGTAGGTGTTTAGGAGAACTATTTTTAGGCATAAATAATTTATAGCAACATACAGATATATTGTCAAATATACACTTATCCACAGTTTAGTAATTGTATAGTTGACACTAAGTAAATTAAGGAATAGTGTGAGGTTAGACATATAAACCAAGCACTATTCTGAACCATTGACTGTGTCTTATAAGTGTTATAGAGTAGTGCGGGTTTAGACCGTTCTTTGTCAGAGAGATTTAGTTTAGCTGACAATCTATTTAGTTCAATTTTGACCTCAAAAGGAGGGATATTGATTATCAAAGATCCTGGCTCTGGGAAGAGCTATGAAGTTGGTCAAAGAGTGGCTGAGACCGAAAGGTATCGGCTTTATCTCTGTAGACCAGAGGGTGAGTCTTCGGACCACCTGCTTCAAATCGCGGTGGAGGTGGAGCATAATGCTGCCCTCGATCGCGCGTCGTACGTTCTGGAAAGGCTCGAAGAAGAAGCTCGCAAGATCGAGGAAGAGTTCGCCAAGGTGAAAACCGAGCCGAATCACTTCCTGAATTACCAACTCTGTTTCCCCAAGGTCGTGGGTTCATTCATACCAGACGATCAGGGTGGCAGACGAGTAAACATCCTTTGCTTCAGAGAGGTGGAGGATGTAGGCAAGGTTGTACCGCTACAGAACCTCGTAGAGACGGACAAGCTTCGTGCAGATTTGAGGTCGAGTGCTTGGATCATGGGGAAACTCCTCAAGATCCTCATCTTCCTCAATGATGCGAATGTGGTTGCTCATGATCTGTCGCTCGGCAATGTTCTCATCGAACCCGAGCAACACTACGTCATCATTTTCAGTTGGGCTGACGCCGAATTGAAAGCTGGTGCAGTAGGTAGAGCAATCACGAGAAGTGAAATTCAAGCAGCTGCTCGCGTTGTCATCGAAGTGCTGGGAGGTACTCTCGAAGGAGGTATCCCCGGTGATGGTGGTCAAGAGCATGTTCAGTATCAGAAGTTTCTCTTCGACCTCGCACATGGCAGTGAAAGTAACGCGGCACTGGCTCACATGTCGTTCTACAAGTTGGTTGATAGTTTGTGGCCACGCGGTTTCTATCCATTCACCACCCACTCTCGGTAAAACGGGAAGGAAGGACGATGGGAAGCAGAACATTCTCGAGGGATGCCTACGTCAAGGCGAGCAGCTTGTACACCAAGCCGGGTGAGTCAACGACTGCCCGAGGTGAACAAGAAGTTCGTCGGACAGGCAAGCTGAATCCACTTGTGGATCCGGCTGAATTCGGAGTAGTGCGTGAATCACGCATTCGCCTCGAAGATCGAGAAGGAGGTGGCTTCACTGTCACCGTGGGCACACCAGTGCCTGTCGAGTATCGTCTGGACACCACTGGTTCCATGGGTGACAACGTCGAACGGGCGTACAAGGCACTGCCGCATACGTGCGAGCATGTGGCCGCTGTACTGCCAGGCCGAGACCCCTTCTACTGCGCTTCGATTTTCGGTGATGTCGTCGACCAGTTCGTACTGTGTCGAGGACAATTCGAAGCCGAAGCAGAGAAGATGGTCAACCAACTCACGCTCATGGTTCCAGAAGGTAGCGGTGGAGACACCCCAGAAGATCCTCAGTACGGACTCTTCGGTGCCGCCTACCTTACCAACGCTTATCTGCAACGTATCGGTTTGCGCTCCTATGACTTCACTGTCACGGACGCACCGATGCATGATCTGATTAGCGCCAAGCAGCTCAAGCGTATCTTCGGTGATGAAGTGTTCGAGAAGCTGAAGGAAAATGGCCAGTCGATTTCAGCGAAGGATTTACCCTCCAATACAGAGATCGTCAAGGATCTCTTGAAGAGGGCTCATGCCTTTGCTTTCATGGTTGGCAATTCTGCCACCCACGCCTGGACCAGCCTCTACGGTTCCGAACACGTGATTCTTCTGCCCCGGATCGAGTACACTCCTCACATCATGGCCGTTATCATTGGCCTGACGGAAGGAACTCTCGATTTGCGTTCATCCAAGGATTTCTTGACTGAACGCAACCTCAGCAAGGTCGAAGCACAGGGCATCATCGACGCAGTGGCGCACATCCCGCTCGGTGCACAGACCATGTGCCCCAATTTCGACAAGTTGCCCAAGGCAGGTGACATCTTCAAGGAGAAGACCGACCTCTGGCCGATCGATCCGGAAGACATTCCTACTTCTGCTGCTCCGAAGAAGGGCAAGAAGGGCGGCAAGGAATCTGGCAAGGGTGGGTGGCTCTAGGCTTTCACTTCGACCGAGGACGTGACGATGAAAAAGATTTACGTCGTCACGGACCTTGGTCCTGGTGACGGTGGTAAGGGTGGTGTGGTCCACAAGATCAGCCACATGCAAGGTGCTCACACTATCCTCAAGGTAGGAGGAGCACAGGGAAGTCATGGAGTATCTACTTCGAGTGGAAAACGATTTGCCTTTAGTCAATTTGGTTGTGGCACCTTCGAAGGTGTTCGCACTCACTTGACCAAGAGGTTCGTTGCTTCACCTGAAGGGATACTCAACGAAGCGCAAGCTTTGGATCAAGGTTGTGGTTTGAGTGATGTCTACAGTCTGCTCACAGTGGATGAGGATGTCATTTGTGCCACTCCGTATCATGGCATCTCTTCACGCTTGAAAGAGCTTGCAAGAGGAGATAATCTTCGCGGTACGATTGGGACAGGGGTTGGTGAGGCGTTTCGCTACAACCAACGTTTTCCTGAACTGACTATCCGTGCGAAGGATCTCTTCAGCCAAAACCTAAGAGAGCTGCTGGCTGCAGTTAGAGACCAACTACACGTTGACCTCGAATCTGTAATTAGTGGTACTTTCTTAGAAAGTGATAGGGTCTTAGTTGAACAAGAAGTAGATCGTCTGCTTGATCCGAAATACCTTGAATTTATTTTGCATCGTTTTCGAACGGCTGCAAAGCATGTCCGAATAGTAGGCCAAGAGTATTTTCATGATCTTACCACCAGCTATGGTGTGATGGTTGTTGAAAGTTCTCATGGTGTACTGACGGATCATTTTCAAGGGTTTCATCCTCATACTTCAGCCATTCGAACACTTCCTCGCTTCACGCGTGGGATGCTCGAAGAAGTTGGATATGATGGCGAACTGGTGAACATTGGGGTAACCCGTGCATATCAAATTCGTCATGGTGCAGGGCCTATGCCAACAGCCGATGAGGCTATGGCAGAAAACCTTTTACCAGGAAGTTCGAAGGATGAGAATCGCTATCAGGGAAAGGTGCGTGTTGGTCCACTTGATTTGGTACTGCTTCGTTATGCGATAGCAGCCTGTGGTGGACCAGATGCATTCGACGGCTTGGCTGTCACCTGGTTCGATCAAATCCAGGAGAATGGATCTTGGTTTTTGTGTCGGAGCTACAAGGGAGCAACAGATCAAAACTTTTTCACCCCACAAGGTGAGTTGAAGGTTCGATTTGGAGATGATGAAGAACAGTTGAAGTATCAGGAGGAACTTGGTCACCATCTAGAAAGGTGCGTACCAGTGCTCACAGAGCACACAGTTTCTCCTGGTCCCAACTTTAACTTCCTCACTTGCTCTGCAGTATTGAATGAAGCACTTCGAGTACCTGTACGGATGGTCTCGTTCGGATCTACCGAACAAGAAAAATTGTGTAGGTGAATTCAAACCACAAGGAGTAACCGTGGGAACTTCTGCAGAACCGACCGTTGGTGACGCTGTCACCACGAGGCTCACCGAATTGGGTGTCGAACCGACTGTGATCGAGAAGATCAGGACGGACCTCGGCGCCACTTCGGTGGACGATCTGGCTGGCCTCAACGAGAGTGATCTCGTCGGCGCCGGCATGAAGGCTCTTCCGGCGAGGAATCTCGTCGCAAAGCTCAGGAAGGCCGCAGCGGAAGCTGCTGCTCCTGCCGCAAGTGCAGTCAGCACGATGTCGTTCGAAGGCGTACTGCCGGCAGTGCCGGATGATACGTCATGGCTTGCGGCACTTCGTGCAGGTGGAGTTCTGAAGGTCGATCAGTCGACCGTCATCTCCGCCGTTCGTGCAGGACTCGCTCACCGGGTCGGACTCTTCGAAGTTCCGGATCTGCTCGTCGCAGAGATGGAGCGGTTCTCGGATGCGAACGAAGAGCAGGTCGACCCGGAGTTCTTCAAGCTCCGCAAGATGCTGACTCGCAAGTCGTACGGCGATATCTTCGAGGCCATCGAAGGACTCGAAGGCTCGTACGTCACCGAGGGTCGCAAGAAGGAACTCTTCAGCCGTCTCGATGGCAAGTTGTGGCCGGCAATCATCAGCTTCAACGGCGCCCTTAAGGCGTGGCAGGAAGCATGGATGCAGGGTGCAGCCAATCCTGCCATCATGATGAGCGCGATCTTTGCGGCTTCTGGTACTGGTGGTGGAGCGATGCCTCCGGGCATGATGCAGCCACCCGATACCGGCGTCCTGCGTGACAACGCGGCAGCCGTGGCGGACGCAGTCAATCGCGTTTTCGCTGGGACTGGCGTGCAGATCGCCGCGGCCCTCGCATACGAGGCGTCGCGTATCAAGGAGACTCTCACGAACCCGCGGTTGCCCGCCCTTATCGGTGCGGCCAATCGCGACCAGATGCTTCGTCAGCTGGGTGTGGCCGTTTCGGCGACCTATCCTCGCCTCGAGATGAACCTGACCAAGTTCGTGCTGGCGGTTCTGCAGGCACAGGACCAGCCGGCCGGCAACGAAGAGCTTCAGTACTTCGGTGCCATGTACATGCTCGGGTCCCAGATCCCCTGGGAGCAGCTGGGTTCGACTGGCAAGCCGTCGGGTATCGGCGGCGGTCGTCGCCTCTAGAACCAAATCTCTCAATAAGTACATTAGTTGGGCGGATACGATTAGTGTCCGCCCTTTTTCATTGCCTAATTTATGAAAGTTTAGGGAGAAAAACTCTTTGGGTAAAAAGTTTAAGTGCAGTTTGTCTAAATCCTGAATCCCAAAATACACTCTTTCCATCAACAAGTTCGGAATGTTCAGTATGCAATCCGCCGGAGGGAGGTAAAAATTTCTTGTACCCCTTGTGCATCAGTCTGTATTGCAAGGTGTCTCTTTCAAGTTCCTCTAAGAAAACTCTTCGTGCAGGCAATCCATAAATTTCACCATTATTGTAAAAATATTGAGTCAAAAGTTTTTCGTGCAAATCTTTTATCACTTGTTTGTCTCCATCCCAAACTGCTCCAAACAAAACATGGGTCCAGTAACTTTCTCCTACGAATGGTTCTGGTTTATCAAAATCATGAACCTTTAATCCAATTGGTGCTTCCTCTAACCAAAACTCTATAGTGTCTCCATGAGCATATTTTTGAGGAAGCTTTGACTTGAGTAACTCCTTAACTCTCTCCTTATCCTCCAATTTAATTTCAGGTTTAACAAAAATAGCCAAATCTAAGTCAGAATTTGATGTCCCATAGCCCTTAAGTTTTGAGCCAAAATACAATGCCACAGGGTATAAATACTGTGCCAGCTCTGCATCATTTTCGATTATTGAGGTAATATTATTCATAATTTCTTGATCATTATTAGCCTCAGTCAAATTTTTTGAAAACGGTCCTGATAGGGAAGTGAGTTTTAGACCAAGACTCAAAAATACAGCTTCATCCAAAATATTTAATTTGTTTAATCTATAGAAAAGAGTTGAAAGTTCATCTACAGTCTCTGGAGTTTTTTTATCCCAAAGTGACATTATGATATCCTCATATTTTTTGTATATTTTTATAGCTTCATCTTGATTTACTGCTGTTGTTGACTCTATGGCATCTCGGATACCAATAACCAAGGCGAGTTTGTCATCACTAGTTACGACCTTTTCATCCTCTAGTACTAGTTTTGCTATATCACGGGCTTTTGATTCTGTATCCCTTCTCTTTCTTTCACTACTTAACCAAGCAGTGCGTCCTTCTGTGACTATTTCTGGTTCTTCAATTTCAATTCTAGCTTCAGAAACATTAATTTGCCCCAAGTATTTATCCTCCACAAGTCCCAGGTCGACCGCTACAGTGAGTGCTTCATATGCATTTTGTCTAAAGACGTCATCATCACTTTCACTGATTAAGTTTAAAACTTTATCTACACTAATTAATTCCTTTTCTATTAATTTAGGGATTAAGTGCGCAGCCTTTACCACTCTGGGCAAATCACTTTCTCTTAATTCTACTTCTAATACATCTCCATCAACAAAATTTGCTCGGACATCATGTATATCTAAGCATGCTTCCCATGCATTCATGTATGTTGCTCTAAATTTTTCTGCAGCTTGTGACAGTTCACTATCAGGAGCACCTAAATTTACACTCGGTAAATATTCGAATGGCACATAAAGCAAAGCTCTTTTATAATCTGGGTTTTCAAGTAAATGACTCAATGATTCAAACAAATCTATAACCTGCTTCTCACTCAGCTGGCCTTCATTTAGTGCCAGTTCTAACTCAATATTAGGTTTTCGCATATTAGAAATCACAGCTTCAACACTTTCAATTATTTTTTTGCGTTCTTCTATTTGTTTAATGAATACCTCATTGTCCAAAATCTTTTCTGGCCAAACATTCGACTGATTAGTTGAATCAAGTAGTGATTCAACTGCAGGTACGGTAAATTGTCTTTTCTCTGCTGATTCTTCGTTTAGATTTGTGCCCTCTCTATACATAAGGCCATTATATGGCTATTATTTGGGTATGTCACTTTCTATAGGTATTGTCGGACTACCAAATGTGGGCAAATCAACGCTTTTTAATGCATTGACCAAGAAATCTGTGCCCGCGGAGAATTATCCCTTCTGCACCATTGACCCATCAGTGGGTATTGTGCCTGTACCAGATGAACGCCTTACAAAACTTGCAGAAATGAGTAAATCAAAAAAAGTTATCCCTGCTGTCGTTGAATTCGTAGATATTGCCGGTTTAGTTAAAGGAGCGTCAGAGGGTGCAGGATTAGGGAATAAATTTCTCTCTCATATAAGAGAAGTAGATGCCATTATCCAAGTAGTTCGAATCTTTGAAGATAAAGATATTATTCATGTCCACGACAAGGTTGACCCACTTTTTGATATAGAAATAATAAATATGGAGCTAGTAGCAGCAAACATAAATAAACCAATTCTTTATGTGATAAATACTTCAGAAGCCTCAGAGAATCATAGAGAAGTACTTTCGAAGATACCTGGACCTTATATAGAGATAGATCCAATCTTTGGGACTGGTTTAGAGAATCTTATTAAAGCTGGATATGATTTATTGGATTTAATTACTTTCTTCACTACTGGAGAAAAGGAGTCTAGGGCTTGGACTACAAAGAGAAACTCAACAGCACCTGAAGCAGGCAGGGCCATTCATAATGATTTTAAAGAGAAGTTTATTAGAGCCGAGGTTATAGAGAATGAGAAGCTACTTGAAGCTGGTTCATATGCTGCAGCCAGAGCCAAAGGTTGGGTTAGGACAGAAGGTAAGGAATATATTGTGAAGGATGGGGATGTGGTAGAATTCCTTATATGAACAATCAATCAAAAATACTTAGGTGGACAGTTATTATTGGCATAGTGATAGTCCTTAATATGTTTTTTAACTACGCTCTTTCACTTGTTTATAAAGAGCCTGATTTTAATGTTTTTTGTCCAAATACAACTCAGGTAGTTGAAGCTAATACAAAAGATTTGTGTGTCTCTAAAGGTGGTCAATGGAACCAAAATACTGCCTATGCTCCACAAAAAATGGAAGCTAGCGGTTATTGCGACCTTCAATTTACCTGCAGAAATGACTATGATGTAGCCAGAAAGAATTATGACAGGAATGTTTTTGTTACTTTAGTTATCCTTGGAGCACTTTGTGTATTATTAGGTAATTATTTAAAAGGCAATCTTGTATTAGGACAATCACTATCAATCGCTGGAGTACTGTCTTTCATTATTGCTTCAGTCAGATATTGGTCATCTGCAGATAACCTTATTAAAGTAATCATTCTAGCCATTGCTCTGGGTATACTAATCTGGATAGCAATGAAGAAATTTAAAGATTCAATCTAATGCAGGATTACGATCCAAAACAAATAGAACCTAAATGGCAAAAATTTTGGGAAGAAAACAATGCAGGTAAAGCCGAAGAAGACTCAAACAAGCCCAGATACTATTGTCTAGTAGAGTTTCCTTATCCCTCTGGAGACGGGCTCCACGTTGGTCATGTTAGGAGCTACTCGGCCCTCGATGCCTTGGCCCGTAAACGCCGTATGGAAGGCTACAACGTCCTTTATCCAATAGGATGGGATGCTTTCGGACTACCCACAGAAAACTACGCTATCAAGACAGGCAAGGACCCAAAAATTGTTACCAAGGAGAATACAGATGTTTTTAGAAGGCAATTAAAGGCACTGGGACTTTCATTCGATTGGTCAAGAGAAATAAATACCACCGATCCAAAATACTATAAGTGGACTCAGTGGTTATTCCTTCAATTCCTAAAACATGATCTTGCATATAAAGCCAAGATTGCCATCAATTGGTGCCCAAAGGACAAAATTGGTTTAGCCAACGAAGAAGTAGTGAATGGTTGTTGTGAGAGATGTGGCACAAAAGTGGAGAAGAGAGACAAGGAACAATGGATGCTCGCCATAACCAAATACGCGGATAGGTTAGATAAAGATTTAGAGACAGTTGATTTTCCTGAGAGAGTTAAATTGAGTCAAAAAAATTGGATAGGTAAGTCGGAAGGATCCGAAATTGTTTTCAATGGAGATAAAGAAATAAAAGTTTTTACCACTCGTCCAGACACTATTTTTGGTGCCACCTTCCTTGCTATTGCTCCAGAAATTTCAAAGAAATTAATAGGGGATGATTTTGGTGTAGTGTTAGATACAGATAGAGAAAACAAAGAAAAGATAGGTGTTAATACTGGACTCGTAGTCAAAAATCCCGCCAATGGTGAAGAAATACCAGTTTGGGTAGTGAATTATGTCTCAGCAGATTATGGGACGGGCGCCATTATGGGAGTGCCTGCAGATGATGAGAGAGATATGGAGTTTGCAGAAAAATATAAACTACCAATTATTAAAGATTATAAGAAGGCAGGTTTTGAGGATTTTGGGCAAAAAGTCACAAGATTTAAACTCAGAGATTGGGTCTTTAGTAGGCAAAGATATTGGGGGGAACCTATACCAGTGATTCATTGTGCCAAATGTGGCACAGTGCCTGTACCAGAGGAGAACTTGCCAGTTTTATTACCGGATGTAGCCAAATATGAACCCACAGACAACGGCGAATCACCTCTAGCCTCTATAGATTCTTGGGTAAATACAAAGTGTCCAAAATGCGGAGATGAAGCGAAACGAGAAACAGATACCATGCCAAACTGGGCTGGTTCAAGCTGGTACTTTATGCGCTATACAGATCCAAATAATGACAAAGTTTTTGCTTCAAAAGAAAGATTAGAACATTGGATGCCAGTAGATTGGTACAACGGAGGTATGGAGCACACCACCCTTCATCTTCTCTATTCTCGTTTTTGGAATAAGTTTTTGTTTGATATTGGTTTGGTACCTACAAGTGAACCATACAAAAAGAGAACCTCTCATGGATTGGTTTTAGGTGAAGGCGGAGAAAAAATGAGTAAGTCTATTGGTAATGTTATTAACCCAGATGACATCATAAGTCGTTTTGGAGCGGATACATTGCGTTTGTACGAGATGTTCATGGGTCCATTTGAGCAGGCTATTGCCTGGAACGAAAGTTCGCTGGTTGGACCAAGAAGATTTATAGAGAAAGTATGGAAACTTAAAGATAAAATTGATTCTAGTATTGTAGAAATATTTCCTGAAGATGAGATATTGATGAACCAAACTATAAAAAAAATATCAGATGACCTAGAAAATGTCGGTTTTAATACTGCCATCTCTAGTTTAATGATTTATACAAATGCTCTAGAAAAACGTGCTTCTATTTCTAAGATTGAGTACGAAACACTGCTTCTATTATTAGCGCCCTTTGCCCCACATGTATGTGAGGAGTTGAATTTTAAAATTAACAACTCAAATTCAATTTTTGAAAAAGAATGGCCAAAATACGATGAGAACAAGCTCACAAATAGGGAAGTAACGCTTGGAATTCAAATAAATGGCAAGCTTAGATCTACTATAAAGGTTCATATTGACATTTTTGATGAGGAATTGAAGAAAAAAGTTTTAGAGCAAGAAGAAGTCAAAAAATGGCTTAACCACAACGAGATAAGAAAAATTATCATTGTTGCTGGCAAAATTGTCAATATCGTGATATAATAGTTTCTATAAGTAATAACAATGGTTTGACAGATATCGGGCCAAGTGATACAAATAGACTTTATAAACATATGAGTGAAAAAATTATTTTAAGCTTTAAACCAAAACAAGTGACCAAGTCGCTTCTTTCTGGGCTTACTAAGCGAGGTAAGGATGTCATTGAATCAAGATACGGACTTGGTGCAAAGGCTACAAAAATGACTCTTGATGCCATAGGCAAAAAATACGGTATTACTAGAGAGAGAGTCAGACAAATTGAGAATCACTCCTTGGCTGCTATTCGTAAATCTAAATCATATAAAGATTCTCAAGCATCATTTACTGAATTAAAGGAAGTCATATTGGGTTTGGGTGGTATTGTGTCAGAAAAAGATTTATTGACTCATCTATCCAAAGACTCAACAACTCAGAATCATCTAAATTTTATTTTAGTAATTGGAGACGAATTTAAGAAAGAAAAGGAGGACGATGAATTCAAACATCGATGGCATGTAGATTCTGAGCTTTCAAAAAAGATTCAAAATGCGATTAGAAAACTTTACTCCAAACTTTCTGATGATGAATTAGTAGTAGAAGGTGATCTCATTAACAATTTTTTGGATGAAGTTAAGGATATTAATGAAAAGTATAAAAATGAGGAAGTTATTAAGAGATGGCTTTCTATTTCCCATAAAATAGGGAAAAACCCACTGGGTGAATGGGGTAAGACTACTTCTCCTAATGTAAATGCAAAGGGTATGAGAGATTATGCTTTTCTTGTTATTAGAAAGCATGGTTCACCTATTCACTTTAAGGAGGTGGCCAAGGCTATCTCTCAATATTTTGACAAGAAAGCGCATGTTGCTACCACCCACAATGAACTTATAAAGGACCCAAGATTTGTACTAGTTGGTCGTGGATTATACGCCCTTGCAGAATGGGGTTATATGTCAGGAGTGGTTAAGGATGTTATCAAGAAAATACTCGAAAAGGATGGGCCGCTCAGCAAAGACAAAATTATAGAGAAAGTGCTCAAAGAAAGATATGTAAAGGAAAACACTATTATGGTGAATCTTCAAAATTCGAAATTCTTCAGAAAAGACAAAGAAGGAAAATACTCTATTGCTTAGTGCTTTTTGCTCTCAGGTTGTGTAAAATATAAATATGTTAATGACATCTGTTTCTCTGTTGAAACTATATGCTCCTATTTGGGTGCCGCTATTATTTCTTTTGGTTTGGTTTGATCTTTGGATGAATTATAAAAGAAGAGAATACATCAAGGCTCAAGGTGGCATTGTCCTTGAGATAAAGATACCGAGGGAAATTCTAAAATCTCCTGTCTCTATGGAAATATTTATGAATACCCTACACCAGACAAGTGTTGGTAGCCTTGTTGATGTTTATTATAAGGGGCGCCTTCGTCCTTGGTTCTCGCTTGAGATCGCATCAATAGGCGGCCACGTACATTTTTACATTTGGACTCCTCCAAAGTTCAAAACAATTATTGAATCTCAACTCTATGCACAGTTCCCAAATATAGAAGTTCATGAGACAAAGGATTATGCCTTGGACGTTCACCATAATCCAGAGAAGCTTTCATTTGGATGGATTGGACAATTCGCCCTTACTAAAGCAGATGCATATCCTATTAGGTCCTATATTGAATATGGGCTAGACAAAGATCCAGAGGAAGAATACAAAAATGATCCAATAGTCCCAACACTAGAATTTCTTGGTTCTTTAAAGAAAGGTGAACAAGCTTGGATACAAATATTGGTCCAAGGACACACCAAAGAGGGAATCAAATATGGACGACTTTCATTAAAGCCAGATTGGACTGCTGGTGTTAAAAAGGAAATAGAAGAAATAGTTAAGAAGGGAACAATGAAGGCTGCTGATGAAAAGAAAATTAGCTATTTAAATTTATCTGAAGCTCAAAAAGATACTATAAAAGCAATAGAAAGAACTCTTTCTAAACCAGCTTTTGATACTATGATTAGAGCGGCTTACATTGCAGAAAAAGATGTTTTTAATGCCAACAATATTGGTGGATTACTTGGTAGCTTTAAACAATTTGGTTCCAATAGTTTAAATGGTTTTAAACCAGGATTTAATGCTGGCTATGACTATCCATGGCAAGATTTTAAGGGTATTAGAAAAAAGAGAAACGAAATTAAGCTACTTGAGGCTTATAAAAGACGTTCTTTCTTTAATGCACCGTTCAAGCATTTTCATGGCAAACCATTCATACTAACCTCAGAAGAGTTAGCAACTATTTGGCACTTCCCAAGCTCTATTGTAGCCGCCACTCCAACTCTTGTTCGCCTTCCTTCTAAGAAAGGCGAAGCTCCTTCAAACTTACCAATGTAGTGTCTATGGAGAATCCCTTTCAATCTTTGGCAGAGAAATTCTTGATTTGGCTTGATAATAGTATCAAAGAATTTAATCTAAAGAAGAAGCAGAATTTTATTTTTGTAGGTCTTTTTTTAGTTAGCCTTGTTTATTATTTTTTTATAAGCCCTCCTAGCAACTTTCCAACAAAAAATATTATTAACATTAAAGAAGGTTCTGGTTTATACTCACTCTCAATTAGTTTAGAAAAAGAAGGCATTGTTCGTTCAGCTATAAGTTTTAGAACATTGGCAATCATTTTGGGTGGAGAAAAAGATATGAAGGCTGGAGACTACTATCTACGGACACCACAGAGTTCTTTGACCTTAGCTTGGAGAATATTGAACGGTGAAAGAGATATTGAGAAAGCAAGAATTACTATTCCAGAGGGATTTACTAAACAAGAAATATCAAAATTATTTTCGAATAAATTTTCTAAATTTGACCACGAGACTTTTATACAAAAGGCCAATGAAGGTTATTTATTTCCTGATACATATTTTATAGAAATCAGTGCTACAGCCACTTCTACAGTAGATTTACTAAATAATAATTTTAATAGAAGAATTGCCCCATTGCAGAGTGATATAAACAAATCTAAACACACCTTAAATGAAATAATCATTATGGCTTCAATACTAGAAGCAGAAGCAAAATTACCAGAAGAAATGTCTATGGCCTCAGGTATTTTATGGAAGAGAATTTCTATAGGTATGCCCTTGCAAGTTGACTCTGACATGAGTACTTATAAAGTACCCGGATTACCTAAGGAACCAATTAATAATCCAGGCTTAAACGCCATAAGCGCCGCTCTTTATCCGAAGAGTTCACAATATCTGTATTTCTTGACTGACAAGCTTGGTGTAATGCATTATGCAAGGACATTTGATGAACACAAAGCAAATAAAGCCAAATATCTCAGGTAAAAAAGTTTTTGTAGGGCTTTCTGGAGGAGTAGACAGCGCTGTTTCTGCAGCCCTATTAAAAGAACAAGGTTTTGATGTTACTGGAGTCTTCATAAAGGTATGGTCACCTGATTTTTTACCTTGCACCTGGAGAGATGAGAGAAGAGATGCAATGCGTGCGGCCGCACAACTGGATATTCCTTTTTTATTTTTTGACTTTGAGAAGGAATATAAAAAGGAGGTAGCAGATTATATGGTGAACGAATATAAAGAAGGACGAATACCTAATCCTGATGTGATGTGCAACAAAGAAATTAAATTTGGAATATTTTGGAAAAAGGCTGAAGAATTGGGTGTGAATTTCATAGCCACAGGTCATTATGCTCAAAACATAGAAGGTAAATTATTTGAAAGTGTTGATAAGGAGAAAGATCAAAGTTATTTCCTCTGGACTTTAACCAAAAACGATTTGAAACATATTATTTTTCCTGTGGGTAATTTAAACAAAAAAGAAGTAAGAAGATTAGCGGAGAAATACAAACTTTCTGTTTCAACAAAAAAAGATAGCCAAGGAATATGTTTTTTGGGTGAGATAAGTTTAGAGGAATTTCTCCCTCATTTTATTCAAGTTAGACCAGGAAATGTTTTAGACACTCAAGGCAATATAATAGGCACTCATAAAGGAGCAATATACTTTACTCTAGGAGAGAGACACGGTTTTGATGTGACCACAAAAGGTCCTGACAATAAGGCCTATTATGTTGTATCAAAAAATATGAATGACAACACTATTACTGTCTCAAACGATGAGAAAGTGATTTCAGAACTTTCGGCAAAAAAGGTTTTATTGAAAGAGATAAATTTTAATGGAGAAACCAAAGCCCAAAACTTACTCGCAAGGGTAAGATACAGAGGCGAAAAGATTCAAGTTAAGTTTAATGATGATAAAGTTGAATTTATATCTCGAATAAATGGAGTGGCAGTTGGTCAATCACTCGTACTTTATGATGGAGATTTTTGTGTGGGAGGTGGAATTATTGATGAGATTATAGAATAAATAAGAACTGGGCTATAATTTTCTTATGAATCAAAATAATACAGAAAGAGAAATTATTATTCAGAAAGCAAATGGTGACAAGGAGCCATTTGATATGAACAAACTTCGTTCATCATTATTTAGAGCAGGAGCTACAGAAGACACAATAGAGAAGGTAGTCAGTCATGTGAGAACAGAGCTTAAGGATAATATGACTACTGGTGATATATATAAATATGCTTTTAATATTCTACACAGAATAGAAAGTCATGTGGCTAAAAGATACTCCATCAGGAGATTGGTTATGAGTCTTGGACCTTCTGGTTTTCCATTTGAGAAATTTGTTGCCAGATTACTTGAAGCTAAGGGTTATAGCACTCTCACTGATCAGACTATTTTAGGTAGTTGTGTAGCTCATGAGGTGGATGTGGTGGCTTGGAACAAAGAAAAGTTAATTATGTGTGAAGCAAAGTACCACAATGAATTAGGTACTAAATCAGATTTGAAAGTAGCTTTATATGTAAAGGCTCGTTTTGATGACATTAAAGAGGCGGGTACTGTTTTTGATTATGGAGGTAAAAAACGAGTCTTAGATGAGGGCTGGCTTATTACTAATACAAAATTTTCTTCTACGGCCATTCATTATGGTGAATGCAAGAACCTAATTATGATAGGATGGAATTATCCAGAAGTTGGTAATTTGCAAGATATGATAGAAGAAACTGGCATTTTAGATACATTAGAAGTTCCTCATAATATATAATTATTTATGTACAACCCAGATATAGTTTCAATTTTTTTTGAGCTTGTGATAGCAATGCTACTCGGTGCCTGTCTTGGACTCGAGAGGACCTTCGCAGGTAAAACTGCCGGTATGAGAACTTATGGACTTGTAGCCATGGGTTCCTGTCTATTTATTATTCTTAGTAAGCTAGTGACTCCGGTCGCAGATCCTGGCTCACCAGGGCATATGTATGTTCTCCAAGGTTTAATTATGGGTATTGGTTTTATTGGTGGAGGGGCAATTCTTCATAACCATAATCACAATCAGGACCACACATCAGGGATTACAACTGCAGCAGGACTATGGATTACTGCTGGTATTGGTGCCACTGTCGGATATGGATACATGCCTATTGCCTTTTTTGTGACCGTGGCCACACTCTTTGCTTTCACTGTACTATGGTTTTTTGAACATAAAATTACTGGCAATAGCTTGAGAAAAACTGATAATTAATGGACGAACGTACACAGAGGTTAAAAGAAATTAAAGACGAGGTTATAAACCTAAGGGCTTCACCTTTATATGAGGAAAGAATAAAAAATAATGTCCTCCCAGTCATAGGTGAAGGCGACCACTATGCCAAAATTGTGTTTGTAGGCGAGGCGCCAGGAGAGAATGAAGCCAAAACTGGCAAACCTTTTTGTGGTCGTTCAGGGAAACTGCTGGATGAGTTATTAATTTCTATAGGGATACCAAGAGAGACAGTTTATGTGACAAATATAGTGAAAGATCGTCCACCCAAAAATCGAGATCCACTACCAAGTGAAATAGATATCTATGCTCCGTTTTTGGATAGACAAATTGAAATTATTAAACCTAAAGTAATAGCTACTCTTGGTCGGTTTTCTATGCAGTACATAATGAATCGCTATGGTTTAGACTTTGAGCTTGGACCTATTAGTTCACTACACGGCAACGTCTTTGAATCAGAGATAGGAGGAGAAAAGGTAAAAGTTGTACCTCTATATCATCCTGCTGTGGCTATATATAATCAACATTCTAAAGCCACACTATTTGATGATTTCAAAATTCTAAAAACTCTCATTTAGTGTTATATTGCTTCTATGAATTCGAACGACATTCGCAGTAAATATCTGAGGTTTTTTGAAGAAAAAGATCACAAAATTATACCTTCTGCTTCTTTAATACCAGAAAACGACCCTTCGGTTCTTTTTACCACAGCAGGCATGCATCCATTGGTACCATTTCTACTTGGAGAAAAGCACCCTGCTGGGAATCGCCTCACAGACGTCCAAAAATGCATTCGTACAGGAGATATAGACGAAGTGGGGGATTATTCACACCATACTTTTTTTGAAATGTTGGGAAATTGGTCACTTGGTGATTATTTTAAAGAAAATGCCATAAGGTGGAGTTTTGAATTCCTTACTTCGGACAAATGGCTTGGGTTAGACAAAAATAAAATTGCAGTTTCAGTTTTTAGAGGAGATGAAGATGCGCCTTTTGATGAGGAAGCCTATAACATTTGGAAAGATTTAGGTATTAGTGAGAGCAGAATTGCAAAGCTTCCAAAGAAAAACAATTGGTGGGGACCAGCCGGAGAAACAGGTCCATGTGGACCAGATACAGAAATGTTTTATTGGGTAGGAGATTTAAATAATGTGCCAGATAGTTTCAATGATGATAATCCACTTTGGCTTGAAATTTGGAATGATGTTTTCATGCAATACAATAAAACTAAAGATGGTAAATTTGAGCCCTTAATCCAAAAAAATGTAGACACAGGAATGGGGTTAGAAAGAACTCTTGCTGTAGTTAATGGTCTAGATGATAACTACAAAACAGAGTTATTCTGGCCAATCATTAAAAAAATTGAAGAATTATCGGGTAAGAAATATGAGGAAAACCAAAAAGCAATGCGTATTATTGCTGACCATATTAAAGCAGCCACATTTATTCTTGGTGACGAGAAGGGAATTGCTCCATCAAACACAGGCCAAGGATACGTACTAAGAAGATTAATTAGACGAGCTGTAAGATATGGAAGACAACTTGGTATTATGTCGTTCACTAGTGATACCGCTGAAGTAATAATAAATATTTACAGCAGTATTTATCCAGAGCTGCTAAAAAACAAAAGTTTTACTCTCAACAACTTTAAAATAGAAGAAGATAAGTTTGAAAAAACCCTTGAGAACGGTATTAAGGAATTTGAGAAAGGTACAGATGCTTTCACTCTCTTTACTTCTTATGGCTTCCCATTAGAACTAAGTGTTGAGATGGCCAGGGAAATTGGAAAGGTTATCGATGTAGAAGAATTTAATAGAAAATTCAAAGAACATCAAAAACTTTCTCAAACATCATCTGCAGGTATGTTTAAAGGTGGTTTATCTGACGCCAGTGAGGAAAATACTAAGTTACACACTGCCACCCACATGCTCCATCAAGCCTTGCATGATGTTCTTGGAGACGAAGTCGGCCAAAAGGGAAGCAATATCACTTCAGAAAGACTACGCTTTGACTTTTCATTTCCACGCAAACTTACAGATGAAGAAAAGAAAAGAGTAGAGGAAATAGTTAATCAAAAAATAGAAGATGCTCTACCAATGCAAAATGTAATTCTCCCTAAAGTTGAAGCAGAAAAGATTGGTGCCAGACATTTTTTTGACCAAAAGTATCCAGATCAAATTTCTATTTATTTTATAGGCAATTCTCTTGAATCTGCCTGGTCCAAGGAATTTTGTGGAGGTCCCCATGTGAAGAATACGAAGGAACTCGGAAAATTTAGAATCACCAAAGAAGAGGCAGTATCTGCTGGTGTCAGAAGAATCAAAGCGGTGCTAGAATAAAGTGATGAAACTGTGGTCCAAATCAAGTGATGACAAAACAATATTGGTTTTGGATATTTCTTCTGGATCAGTTGGAGCTGGACTCATTAGACTCAAGTCAGATAGCATCCCTCTTATTCTAAATACTTCTAGAGTCCCTTTATATCTTTCGAATAAACCAAATCTTGAGTCAATAGAAAAGGCTCTAATAAAAAGTGTCAGAGAGGCTATAAGTAATGTTGGGAATATGAGTGTTGATAAGGTATTAGTATCATTTTCATCTCCATGGATAGCTTCAAGACTCAGGACATATATGGAAAAGTCTGAAAAGCCCTTTACTGTGAATCAGAAGTTAATAAGAAATGTTTTGGAGAAAGAAGAAGAAATTTTTATAAATGATCTATCTAAGAGGTACATAGACGAGAGTGTGATGTTTGATTCAAAAATAACAAGCATCGCATTAAATGGTTATGAATCAGATTTATCTTCTTCCCAAAAAACTACTGATTTGAAAATTCAATTTATGCTTTATGCCGGTCAAAAATCATTAATCAATAAAATTGAAGAAGAGATAACTAGTTTGATTGGTGTGAGGGATGGATTGGTACTTGAAAACTTCATGTTCATATTCATGAAGGTATTCACAAAAACATTTCATAATATGCATTCTGTATTATTAGTGAACATGTCCAATGAAGCTTTGGATTTATTACTCATAAAGGAATCGTGCCCGCTGGTTACTATTTCATTACCATTTGGTCCAGCTTATATGGCCAGAGCTATTCAAAAAGAATTCAATGTTCCACTTGAAGTAGCTTATTCATATATTTCGCTTTTTTCAGATAATGTTTTAGATACTAAAACTAAAGAGAGAATTGATAATTTATTTGAAAGAATTGAAGCCAAATGGGGGGAATCTTGGAACAAAGTCACAAGTGAAATACCAAAAGATCAAGTTATTCCTTATAAAATATTCTTAATTGGGGCCGCCCAAAATGAATCTATTATTAAGACTTTACTGTCTGGCACTTTTGATAATCACAAGGTAGAACAAATAAATAAAAATAGTGAGTTCATAAAACTCATAACAAAATTCTCTGATGAATCTAGAGTTGATGAAAGGCTTTCAATCCTGTCAGCATACTCAAACTTGAGTTTTTAGTCATCCACATATTGCAGTGTTCGGGATTTGATATACAATTGTAATTAAATATATGCCAAGAAACATTGAAGATATCATCGTGCCAGAAAAAAATGATAGGAAGTCTATTCGCAATATCCCGATCCCTGAAGGCAGGGTGAGAAATGAGAGGAAAATTCCAATTAATATTCATCCTTCTAAGTCAGAAATGAATGATAGGAAAATTGAGAAAAACGCAGATGAAGATTCTAGCTTTATATTTAAACCAAAAAAGAGATCCCCTAAAAAAGTTATAATTATTTCTTCTGTTGTTGGGTTATTGTTAGTAATATTTGCTTTACTATCTATTTTCAAAAGTGCCACTCTTACTTATGATCCAAAGATTTTTAATCTAACATTTAATAAGGATTCTTATACTGCCTATAAAACTGGTGGAGAGAAAGATTTAATGTTTAGTGTCATAAAGCTTTCAGGTACAAAGGGGGTTGAAGCCAAAGCCAGCGGTGAGGAGAAGGTGTCTATAAAGGCTAATGGCAAGGCGGTGGTGTATAACAACACTGATACAGTGGTGAAGCTTATAAGAAATACTAGATTCCAAGCAGTCGATGGGAAAATCTTTAGAATTTTGGCAGACATAAGTGTTCCAGCTAAAAAAGGCACTACCCCTGGATCACTTGAGGTTAATCTATATGCTGATGTAGCAGGAGTTGAATACAACATAGGTTTGACTGATTTTACTGTCCCCGGACTCAAGGGTGACCCAAAATATTCAAAAGTTTATGCAAGGTCTAAAACAGCTATGACTGGAGGTTTTGTCGGTGTTAGAAAACAAGTAAGTGATACTGATTTGGCTAAGGCTAAAGCAACATTGGAAGTAACTTTGAAATCTGAACTTATGCTTCAAGCCAAAGCACAAGTACCAGCAGACTTTATACTCTATCCAAATTTGATTGTTATTAATTATTCTGATTTGCCACAAACTTCACCGAAAGCAGATTCAGTGACTCTAAACGAGCAGGCTGATTTCTATGGGGTGATGTTTAAAAGAAGCGATTTAAACAATTATCTGGCTCAAAAGAAAGCTAGCCAAGGCATCATAGGGAGTGTTGAGATTGTTGATTTGGCATCATTGGATGCCACCTTACAGAAACAATCTACACAGGATTTTATTAAAGCTGAACAAATTAGTTTTGAATTGTCTGGTAATGCAAGAGCAGTAGCCATAGTGCCAGAGGAGAATTTAAAGAAAGATTTAGTCGGTTCAAATAAATCAGATTTGGCTAGTATTCTAATAAAATATCCAAGTATCGATAATGCGCATGTGAAAATTCATCCATTTTGGAAAAATTCATTCCCAACAAACGTAAACGACATCAAAATAATAAAAAACCCTTTAAAATAAGGAAATTTAGTATACAATACATAAATGGCAGAAAATAAAGATCTAGAGAGAACAGCTATAGTAATGGAGGCACTCCCAAACATTATGTTCAAGGTCAGAATTGAAGGTGAAGAGACAGAATCATTGGCTTATCTTTCAGGTAAAATGAGGCTACACAGAATCCGTGTTTTAGTTGGAGATAAGGTAATTTTGCAGTTAGAACCATATGGAGGTAAGGCAAAAATCATAAAAAGACTCTAAATGATGGTTTTTTCTAACTTAAAGGTTTGACAAATTTATAAAGTTAGCTAAAATAGCTATTCACTATGAAAGTTAAAGCTTCAGTCAAAAAGATATGCTCAAAATGCCAAATTGTAAGGCGTAAGGGCTATGTCTATGTGATCTGTAAGGCCAACGCAAGACATAAACAAAGACAAGGATAAAATGAGAATTTTAGGCATAACCATCCCAGATGAAAAGAGGATTGATATCGGTTTAACCGTTTTGTTTGGTATAGGTAGATCTCGAGCTCGAACTATCCTTAAGGAAGCAGGAGTTTCAGCAGATTTGAAGCCAAAGGATATTAAGTTAACTGATGAGAACAAGATTCGAGGCATTATTGAGACATTGACCCTAGAAGGAGACCTCAAAAGAGAAGTTTCCTCAAATATAAAAAGACTAAAAGATATCAAGGCCTATAGAGGAGTGAGACATACACGTGGCCTACCAGTTAGAGGTCAAAGAACAAAAACAAACTCAAGAACAAGAAGGGGCAATGTTCGTAAGACAATGGGAACTGGCCGCAAGATAGCTGATAAGAAATAATCATATTTAAATAACAAAATGGGAAAAAGAACAGTTATCAAAACAGAAGAAGCAGATAAAGAGACAACAACAGTTGCTCCAGTGGTGACAGCATCTTCTAGCACTAAAAAGCGTTTTGATTCTGGTATTCTTTGTGTAGAATCTACATATAACAACACCAAGCTTGTTCTAACTGACAACAAAGGCAACACTTTGGCTTGGTCAACTTCAGGAGCCATTGGTTTCAAGGGAGCAAAGAAAGGAACACCATTTGCAGCTGCAAAGATTGGAGAGAAACTTGCAGAAAGAGCGGCTGCTTTTGGAATAAAAGAGGTTAAAGTAGTAGTGAAGGGTGTTGGATCAGGGAGAGAATCAGCTATAAGAGGCTTTATTTCAAAAGGGATTAACCTTTCAACTATTCAGGACATGACTCCAGTACCACACAATGGACCAAAGCCACCTAGACCTAGAAGGGCATAAAACAAACATATGAAAATCGGACCAAAATACAAAATTGCACGAAGATTAGGTAGCCCCATATTTGAGAAAACTCAAACTGCAAAATACGCATTATCTCTAACTAGAAAGGAGAAGAATATGAAAGGCAGGATGAAGCCTAAGTCTGAATTCGGGAAGCAACTTACAGAGAAACAAAAAACAAGATTCAGCTACGGCATTGCAGAGAAACAATTTGCAAAATATTCAAAGGCTTCAATAAACGCACCAGAACCAATTCAGAAATTGTTTAGAGCGGTTGAACTTCGTTTAGATAACGTTTTATATAGAGGTGGCTTTGCTAAAACCAGAGCTCTTGGACGACAAATAGCCTCTCATGGTCATACAACTGTTAATGGCAAGAGAGTCACCATTCCATCAATTAAACTAGATATTGGTGATGTCGTGGGCATTAGAGAGGGAAGTAAAAATAGCCCACTTTTTGCTGACATAGAAGAAAAAATAAAATCTCAAGTTGTGCCTGCCTGGATTGAACTTGATCCAAAGAAAAAGGAGATCAAGGTAGTTGCTCTCCCTATATATGTGCCGGGTGAGCACGTATTCGATTTAGGGGCAGTGCTTGAGTATTATAGTAGATAATCGACGTTCGGACATAGAGTTGCAGAAAAAGCAAGAATAACGTATAATTTAAACCTAATATTTTTTATATTCAAATGGCTGACTACACAATACTTTTACCTTCGAAACCAAAGGTCATCTCTGAAGAGGGAGTCCGCGGTGTTTATGAAATTGAGGGTCTTTACCCTGGATATGGTCACACTTTAGGGAACAGCCTTAGACGCATCATACTTTCATCACTTCCTGGCATAGCTATAACTTCTGTGAAAATCAAGGGAGTTAGCCATGAATTCTCTGTTATGGATGGAGTTAAGGAAGATGTGATTACTATCCTCCTAAATCTAAAGAAGGTGAGAATGCGCTTTTCAACAGATGAACCTCAGATAATTACCCTCAAGGTAAAAGGTGAGAAAATGGTTACAGCAGCTGATTTAGACCTTCCTGGTCAAGTAGAGGTTTTGAATCCAGATCAAATAATTGCCAATGTTACCAGCAAATCTAGTGAACTTGAGATGGAAATCACAGCAGAAAAGGGTCTTGGATTCGTGGCCAAAGAAGTTTTAGAGAAAAATAGAGTTGATATTGGTTCTATTTCTCTTGATGGTATCTTCACTCCAATTCGTCGCGCTAGCTATGAAGTTGAGAATATGCGTATTGGAGATAGAACTGATTTTAATAAACTAAAATTGTTTATAGAAACTGATGGGACTATTTCTCCAAAGGATGCTTTGACTCGTTCAATCGAGATAATGATAAACCAACTTAAGGCTATTGTTGGATTCAAAGAAGAAGCTCCTGAGGTCGAAGAACATGCAGAAGTTTCTTCTTCAGCACACTCCTCATCAAATGTTGACCCAGAAGTACTAAAGACCAGAGTAGAGACTTTGGATATGTCAGCCAGAACTCAAAATGCTCTCGCTCAAGCAAACATTAGAACTGTTGGTGGACTCGCTAGAAAGAAAGAAAAGGATCTTCTTGAAATAGATGGATTAGGAGCAAAGGGAATCAACGAGATTCGCAAGGCTTTAGGAGAATTTGGCATTACGCTCAAAAACTAGTAAGGTATACATTCATGCGACACGGTAACGTAAACAGAAAATTTGGGCGAGAACAAAGTCAGAGAAAAGCTCTACTCAAGTCTTTGGCCTATTCACTCGTAGTTAAGGGTAAAATTAAGACTACTGAGCCAAAAGCCAAGGAAATCCGTCCTTTTGTAGAGAAGCTCATTACTCTAGGCAAAAAACAGACTCTAGCCTCAAGAAGAGAGCTTGAATCAAGGGTGGGTAAGATTGCAGCCAAAAGAATTGCCACAGTGCTTTCTCCTGAATATATGAAAAGAAAAGGAGGTTATACCCGCATCACCAAGATGATTGCTCGACAATCAGATGGTGCCAAAATGGCCATTATAGAATTTGTAAAATAAAATGAAACACACAATAGACGCTACAGACAAGAAACCCGGACGACTAGCTACAGAGCTTGCGGTTATGCTTATGGGTAAAAATCGAACTGACTTTTCTAAGAACACTATTGCTCCGGTAAAAATTGAGGTTATAAACGCAAGCAAAATGAGTTTTAATTCAAAAAAACTAATTGATAAGAAATATGCTACCCACTCAGGTTACCCAGGAGGACTCAAACTTCAATCTATGGAGAAAATGATTGCTTCAAAGGGGGGCAAAGAAGTATTAAGAATGGCGGTACTAGGAATGCTTCCAAAGAATAAACTTCGTCAGAAAATGATGATTAATTTAACTATTAAAGAATAATATGGCTGCAGTAAAATCAGATACAAGATACATAGGAGCAGTTGGTCGAAGAAAGACTTCAACAGCGCGCGTACGAATCACCCCTGCAGCAAAGTTTTCTATTACTATAAATGACAGAGAATTTGAAAATTATTTCCCAACAGCAGAACTAAGACAAACAGTTAAATCGGCTTTTATTGCTTCTGGCTTAGAACAAAAATTTGCAGTCACTGCTCAAATAAAAGGTGGAGGAGTCTCCTCTCAAGCAGATGCACTTAGACACGGTATCGCTCGCGCACTTCTAGGATACGATGTGAACCTAAGAACAAAGCTAAAGGTAAAAGGATATCTAAAGAGAGATCCACGAGCTAAGGAACGACGCAAGTTCGGATTGAAGAAGGCCCGCAAGGCACCTCAGTGGTCTAAACGTTAAGATTAAATCAGACTCTAAATGAGTCTGATTTGTAATCTTGAAATTTACTATTTAAAACAGTATCCTATAAGCCTATGAACGACGAACAAGATGTAATTTTGGATACAGAGGAAGGAATCGATGACTCTGTTCTATCCGAAGAAGCTCAAGGCGACACTATAAAGAAATTAAAAGATAAGCTTAAAGACGCTGAATCTAAAGCCAAGGAAAATCTGGATAGTTGGCAAAGAGCCCAAGCAGACTTTGTGAATCTTCGAAAGCGAGATGAGGATGCAAAGGTGGAATTCATTAAATTTGCTAAATCTGATTTAATTTCTCAATTAATCCCAGTACTCGATAGCTTTAACCACGCTCTTGCACATGGACATAAGGAAGTCGAACCAATTCAAAATCAGCTTTTAAAGATTTTGAAACAAAACAATTTAGAGGAATTAAATCCATTAGGTGAAATATTCAATCCTAGTGTGTGTGAAGCAGTCAGTATGAGACTATCCAAAGATAGGAATGATGACCATAAGATATTAGAGGTTCTCCAAAAGGGTTATAAATTGGAGGACAGAGTAATTAGACCAGCGAAGGTTATAGTGGGGGAATATAAGGAATAAATATATTGACAATAGTCAAAAATCCCTTATAATATAGCCTCAATTAGTAATTTAACTGCAAAACAATATGGCAAAAATCATAGGAATAGATTTGGGAACAACAAATTCTGCCGTCGCAGTCATGGAAGTTGGCAGTCCAAAAATTATTGAGAACTCAGAAGGAGCACGCACTACCCCTTCCATAGTCGCAATTTCTAAAACTGGAGAAAGATTGGTGGGTCTGTTGGCTAAACGACAGGCAGTCACAAATCCAAAGAACACTGTCTTTGGTATCAAGAGATTTATTGGGCATATTTTTGGTGATCCTGCAGTTCAAAAAGATAAAGCTGTAGTACCTTTTGATGTGAAAGCTTCTACAGATGGTGGTGTCTTGGTACATCTTGGAGATAAAGATCAACGACCAGAGGAAATTTCAGCGATGATTCTTCAAAAATTGAAAATCGATGCAGAAACTAAACTTGGTGAGAAGATTACCCAAGCAGTCATCACTGTCCCTGCATATTTTAATGATGCTCAAAGAAAGGCTACTAAGGATGCCGGACAAATCGCCGGTCTTGAAGTGATGCGTATTATAAACGAACCTACCGCCGCAGCCCTCGCTTATGGTTTTGATAAAAAGAAAAATGAAAAGATTGTGGTTTTTGACTTCGGTGGAGGAACATTCGATGTTTCTGTGCTAGAAGTAGGTGATGATGTGGTGGAAGTAAAATCTACTGATGGAGATTCACACCTTGGAGGTAAAGACATCGACCAAAAGATTATTGCTTGGATTGCTGAAGAGTATAAAAAAGAATCTGGTATTGATGTTCGCTCTGATGCTTTGGCTCTACAGCGTTTAGACGAAGCAGCAGAAAAGGCCAAGATAGAACTTTCTACAGCCACAGAATCTGAAATAAATATTCCTTTCATCACCTCTGATGCCAGTGGTCCAAAACACCTTCTCCTTAAAATGAGTCGAGCCAAACTCGAAGAACTCACAGCTGAGTTCATTGATAGAGCTATGACTATCACCAAGAGAGCTATGGAAGCTTCACCATTTAAAATTGATGAGATTGCAGAGATTATCCTTGTTGGTGGTCAAACTAGAATGCCAGCCATAAGTGATGCGGTGAAAAAATTCTTTAATAAAGAACCAAATAAATCTATTAACCCTGATGAAGTGGTTGCTCTCGGAGCCGCAATCCAAGGAGGTATCCTTGCAGGAGATGTGAAGGATGTTTTACTGCTTGATGTTATTCCTCTCTCACTCGGCATAGAGACTATGGGTGGAGTGGCTACAAAACTCATAGAAAGGAACACTACTATCCCTTCAACCAAATCTCAGACATTTTCTACTGCCGCAGACAATCAAACTTCTGTAGAAATACATATTGTCCAAGGAGAACGAGCTATGGCCGGAGATAATAAATCTCTAGGAAGATTTATCTTGGATGGTATCCCTCCTGCTGGTCGTGGTATGCCTCAAATTGAAGTCTCCTTCGATGTAGATGCTAATGGTATCCTTAGTGTCAAAGCTAAGGATAAAACTACAGGCAAGGAACAATCTATCCGCATTGAAGCTTCCTCAGGTTTATCCAAAGCAGACATAGAAAGAATGCAAAAGGATGCAGAAGCTAATGCCAATGAAGACCAGAAGAAAAAGGATTTGGTAGATGCAAAAAACCTTGCAGAACAGCTTGTCTATACAGCAGAGAAAGCCTTGAAAGATAATGGTGCTAGTGTAGGTGAGGATATCAAGTCTAGTGTCCAAGCCAGGATTGATGCTCTAAAGAAAGAGAAAGATTCAGGCACAATTGAATCAATCAAATCAGCTACAGAAGCACTTTCTACAGAGATGCAAAAAATAGGAGAAGCTATGCAAAAGAATCAAACCACAGAACCAACTCCAAATTCAGAAACAAAACCAGAAGGGGACGTGAAGGATGCTGAATTCAAAGAAGGAGAATCCCCAAAAACTGAATAATCAATGGCCAAGGACTACTACAAAATTTTAGGAGTCTCTAGGAATGCCACTGAAGATGAAATCAAGAAAGCCTTCAGAAAACTTGCTCATGAACATCATCCTGATAAAAAGGGAGGGAATGAAGCCAAGTTTAAAGAGATAAGTGAGGCTTATAGTGTCTTGTCTGATAAAACTAAGCGTGCTCAATATGACCAATTCGGTCAAGCTGGACCAAATATGGGTGGTGGAGGATTTCAAGGAGGATTTAATCCAAATGACTTTGGTTTTGATTTTTCTGGTTTTGGAAATGCTGGAGGTTTTGACAATGGCAACATCGAGGACATCCTTTCATCTATCTTTGGAGGTAGACGAGTAAAAAGAGGACGAGATGTTCAAGTTGATATAGAGATTAGTTTTCATGATTCTATTTTTGGTCTCACTAGAAATATCTCTATAAACAGTAAAGCAGTTAAACAAAAGGAAGTCACTGTTCAAATCCCTGCAGGCATAGAGAGTGGCCAAATGATAAAGATGCCAGGCTTTGGAGAAACTATAGAAGGAGGAAACCCGGGCAATCTTTTCGTGAGAATTTTTGTCCAAAAACACCCCCATATAAGAAAAGAAGGTTATAACCTTATTATGGATACCTCAATAACCCTTACAGATGCTCTACTTGGAGCTACAAAGACCATAGAGACACTCGATGGACGAATAGAACTCAAAGTACCAAACGGCACGAACACCGGCACTATTCTTCGTGTGAAGGGCAAGGGCGTCCCTCATTCTGGAAATAGACGAGGAGATTTTTATGTTCGCATCAAAGTAAATATCCCAGAGAAATTATCCAAGGAACAGAAAAAATTAGTTGAAGAATTGAAGAAAGAGGGGATATAATAGTTAAATGAATAAATTAGTTGCAGTTCTACTCTCACTTTATATTGCTGCATTTCTATATACCCAAGTTTTCTTTGTAAAGGTACTTACTCTCACTAAAGGTAATGAGAATCTTTTTTGGAACCATATAACCATTCTTTTAATCTTTGGTGTTTTTATTTTCTTTGTTATACAAAAGCATATTGAAGTGGATGCTGGCTTCGGTGCAATGCAGTTCTTTCGCATCACTTTAGTAACTCTATCTCTTATTGGTTTGATACTTTCTATTCTTTATCATATTGTGCCTCTTGAACCGATTTATAATTTGCCTCCTATAGTTGATAAAATTTTTGCTACAGACCTCGACTACACCCTCTGGCTCATCGCCCCACTTCTCGTTTTGTTTATATAACAAGAATATAAGCCATTTTATGTGCTATTGACATTTAGTACTATTTCGTGCTATTATAGTTAGGTACGCTCTTTCACTAACTCAAGCCCTTGGAGGGCACCGTGTCTTGGAAAGCTTTCAAGAGCCTCGGTACCCTCGGTACCGTCATCTTGGCAACAGAAGCGTTCAACCACTTCTTCGACTTCATTCTCTTTCCTGCGACAATGCTGTATTTCGGCAATATCGCAGGTGGAGCGATGATGCTCCTCACAATCCTCGTACTGAATTACTACGGGGTTCATCTCTATCGTGTTGTTGGCATTGGCGAAATCGTCGCCTTCCTCAACAAGATTCGTGATGAAGAGGTGAACACGAAGTGGGAGAAGTTCTTGAAGTGGGTACTGAAGCTCGGCTTCGTACCTGCCTTCATCGGATTGTCCATCGATGATCCGGTCAAAGGCTTCGTCTTCGCTCGCGGAGGCACACTCAAGGCTCGTTTCAACCGTGCAGATTGGGGAGTATTCGTACTCACCAACCTAATCGGCGGTCTCGTCTGGGTGGGTTTCTGGAGTGGCGGCATTGAGTTGGGTAAGCTTCTATGGAAGCAGAGCGGGCTATTCTAAAGGTAGCCCGCTTTTCCATTATATATATTGATGTTTCTTAATTTAGTGGTACAATTTTAATGAACGACAAAATGCCTAAAAATAAGATAAAAGCCTTTAGGTCAGAGATCTATACAAATTTTGGTGACCTTGAGAGGGAAGTAGAAAGACGCTGGAATGACAAAGTCCTAAGGAAGAAAGTGGATGATTTTTTTGGTAAGAAAATGCTTGAAGTAATGGCCAAGAAGCCCCACGCAGTTTTTAGTCGCACCATGGGGACTCCTAATCAAGAATTAAAATACTTTTTGGATTTGAGTAAAGAAGTAAAGCTAGAGCCCTTAATACTCGAATATGACAACAAATTTGTGGCCAAAAACAAAGATAGCTATCATCTTTGTAGACTACATTTTTATGAGCAACTCAATGGCAAGGGTTTTATGCCTTTTTCTACAGTAAAATTAGTAGACTTTAACTCAGAAGAAGGTAAGTTTTTTGATATGGTAGAAACGATTTGCGGAGGCAAGCTCGTGGACTTTCATCATGAGATTTTGTATAAACATTTCCCTAAAATTAAAAATAAAACCTACAACTTCACCAAATGGTTTAATGCAACCAGAAAGCTTACTGAATATTACTATTTGTATTATCTTTCTTTATTTGTCTGCCATGGAGTGTTGTTTGAAAACTTCCTCATAGATGACGAGTTTGAATCTGACTTCACAATGAAAAAGTTCCTCCCAAGCTTCAAAAAGATTGAGAAGATGTTCGG